>NZ_JBBMRJ010000036.1:0-60820 GCF_037993085.1 Pseudomonas sp. YNh
GTCAGGAGGCTGGCGAGTTCAGCAAGAAGTTCGACCAGAAATACGGCCACCTGGTCGACCGTCAGGCCATGCACGATCAGCTCGAAGCCTTCGAACAGGCCATGCAACAAGCCCAGCAAGCGGCAGAAGACCGCGCCAAGGACCATGCCCGTTGGGTAGTCAGCGAACGGTTGCTGCAAGCGCTGGACCACTACGACAACGCCGACCTCATCAACGGCCTGGCCTTTGCCGAGCAGACCGGCCAGTGCGTGATCGGCATGGAGTTGAGTGAATGGGGCACCAAGGTGCTGGACCACTGGTGGCGTAGCGACGTGGCCGACCGGGGCAACCTGGCAATACGCGGTATCAGCTACAACCAGGATGATCTCCGAGAGGAGCTTGCGGCGCTGCTGGAAGCCGCCAAGGCCGAACCACCCGCAGAGTCGTCGTTCGAACTGCGTGAATCGCTCGCCCGGCAGGCACACATCGCTGCGAATGCGTTCGGGCGTATCAACTCGCTGTACGAGGAATTGCAGAAGAGCAACAACACCGCCAGCATCGGCCTGCATGCGTGGTATGTGGCGCTAGGGCGACAGATACTCCGAACCGGCGCCCCCAACAGTGCAGACCGAGCGCTGCACCACGGTCTGCGCGTGACGTTGTTTGCGTCGGTGCATGAGACGGCGGTCGACATTCGTCTGAGCGACGCTGCGCGCAGCGGGCAACCCATTGACCCACAACGCAGCGGTGGCCAGCTTGCGCGCTATCTGGATCATGCCTGGGCTGAAGGCTTGATGCAGGCTGACGGTCAGAAGAGCGACTTCTATAAAGTGCGTGCCGCCGGTCTGGTCTGCCTGCTGGAAGGCATGCTAATGGCCTTCAAGGCTCGCGAGCTGCCTGACAGTGATGCGCGCATCAAGACCGAGCTCATGGCCGCCGCGATGACTACGGCTGCGGCGGGCTTTGAAATTGGAGCCAGCTATGTGGATCAGGTGGTGACGCGTTACGGCGCAAACAGTGTGACTGGAAGAGGAGCAGCGGCCACTTTAGGCCGTTTGAAACTATGGGGAGCCAGTTTAGCTGGGGCAGGGGGTTTCGTACTCGCCTGGTGGGACTTCGCCGATGCGGCTCAGCAGTTAATATACCGCAAGCAAAATTTTACCGAACAAAGTACAAAAAAACCCAGAACGCTAGCACTCGCATACGCATCGCGGGCATTGGCAACTATTACAATCTCGTTGGCGGAAGCAGGAACAGCCATTGCAATCGCAAAACCTCTTTTTGACCATTTATCTCAGAATGCCAAAACAAAATTTGTGAGAATGATGACAACATCCATGGGCGCGCTCGCCAACAAACTGGGAACACAAGCTGCTCGCTTACTACTTGCACGTTTAGTCTTAGGCGCATTCTGGATCGGACTCATCCTGACACTCATAATCTATATTTTGGAAGATGACGCGTTAGAGAAGTGGTGCAAACGCAGCAGCTTCCGGACTCATAAAAATATTAAGCCCTATGAAGAGCAAGAAGAGCTGAGCGCCCTACATCTTGCTATCGGCGAGGTTTTATAATGTATCTTATCGAATGGGGATTCTGGCAGATGGCAACCCAGTCAGCAGCTGCACGTAGAACGTACGAAGCAGGGATGACCCCTGCAGAGAAGCGCGCAAATAAAGATTTTTATGAAGGCGACCTGAATGAAGAGATTCACTTTTGCCAGGTAAGTGAAACACCCCTCCTACGCGGCCCTGTTTATACATTCAATGAAACCCACATGGAAATGCGCTGTGGCGGTTCAGAAGAGAAGCGCGGCCTTATTACGCTAGTCACGATCAGCGGAGTGCTGCCTGGAATAATTTTCGGAACCGGCATAGCTGTCGGTTCCATCTGGCTTGATATCACCCACCCTTATTCATTCTCCTTTATAGCAGCCTTACTTACTGCTCTCTTGTCTTCAGCCTCAGGAGCAGCATTGTATTTTTACCTGAAGTACGGCGTAAAAATCTCGCGACTGGAAATGCTTACCAGCCGCCATCTGCTCATTCGATTCAATCGAAAAACTCAACAGGTCCACCTCCACCGCCCCGGCTACTGCGGCGGCATCGTCACTTTCCCATGGAAAACAACCGGAAGTACAGCCATCGACCCAGAAGATGACCCACTCAGCGTGGGCATGCGACTCGGTCTTGTCTGGCACCCCAGCCGCACCGGCCTTCCCCATATGGAAATGGCCCTACTCGGCAAGCAAGGCCAAGGCGGCAGCGAACTGCGTGATGAGTGGGAATTCATCCGCCGCTACATGGAAGAAGGCCCACAAGCCGTCCCCCGCCCCCGCCTGAGCACACAACTACCATCTCCCATCCAGGCATTCAGCGCCCAGTTCGAGGGGCTTGGGCGTTTCTTCCGCAAAAGCAGCTGGTTGTTCAAAGTTATCCTGCTGTTCGTGTGGCCCGCTTTCGTCATCGTTGGCACCGGCCACTGGCTCAGCCTGCTGCTGTGTTGGCGACCGCGCTGGCCGAAAGTAATCCGCGAGGCCGGCTTGCCCGGCAAGCCCGTACCACCCGTGACCACCCTCAGCGACTACCCCCGCGCAATTCAGGAGCGCTTGCTCGCCAATGCCGACCGCTGGCAACTCAAGCCTGGCAAGCGCCCGACGAAAAAAACGCGCAAGCGCAGCGCCTATCCATAAAAGCCTCATGCCATCGCGACAGGTTACCAGCCCTGCTGTAACCTGCCCGCTTCGCCACAGGAAGGCGTGAGCTGCAACCGGCGCGTTTGTACATAAGCCGGTATGGCCATGACGCGGGGTATGCCATCCACTCCCATTTCATCCCTGTTTACCCTTGGGTCGGAGCGCTGTTCTGGGCAGACGAACGTTACCGGGCGCTGCAGGCATTCGGCTGGACCAATAGCGTGCAACCGCAAACCGACGGCGCCGAGTTGACGCTATACGTCTGGCGTGAGTTTTGTGAGCGCCCTGAACCACCGGCGATACAAGGGTACTCAGTGGACGAAGCCATCACCCTGTTGCGCAGCGCATTCTTGGGCGACTGCGCACCGCATTGACTGAAATGGAAACCTCCATGCGCCCCAACAAGGCTTGCCCCGTAGTCCTTTCATCCTCGCTGCCTGCGCAGATACTGCTGTTTCGCCACCCTCAGGCCGGCGTCCAGTTGGTTAAAGGCACCATTGAAAAAGGTGAAACCCCTGCCACGGCTGCCTTGCGCGAACTGGCCGAGGAGTCCGGCATCGCCAAAGCCACGGTCAAACAAGACCTGGGCTGCTGGGATGCTAACCATCTTGGGCAAGTGTGGTCGTTTCACCTGTGCCAGGTGGAAGATGCCCTGCCTGAGCACTGGTCCCACCAGACACAGGATGACCATGGCCACCTGTTCACATTCTTCTGGGCCGCGTTCGACGATCTGCCCTATAACGATTGCCATCCAGTCTTTCAGCGAGCGTTGCTGCATTTGAGAAAGGCTCTGGAGCACTCGCACAGTGATCGCGACTAAAGCCCGATCGCCACTTCACGCTCGCCGCTCATGTATTGCTGCAGGCGGCTGCGCAGCCAGCGTTCGGCCGGGTCGCTGTCGGTGGTGCTCAACCAGACCATGGCCAGCTCCAGCGCAGCCGTCTCGAACGGCAGCGTCTCGGCCTGCAGGTTGCCCCAACGCTCCATACCTTGCGCGGCATAGTCCGGGCAGCAGGCCAGCAGGTCGGTCCCGGCCAGAATCGCCGGCAACGAGCTGAACTGCGGCACCGACAACACCACCTTGCGTTCGCGGCCGATATCCTTCAGCCAGTCATCGACCACACCTTGCGTATTGGCGGTGGGCGATACCTGAACGTGCGGGCGGGCGCAGAACTCATCCAGCGTCAGTGGGGTGGCTGATTTGTCGGCCCGCACCACCCTGCCCTGCATCGTGCGCAGCACCTTGCGCTTGGCGTTGGCCGGCAGCCCCTTGGTCTGGCTGATGCCGACCGTCACATCACCTGCTGCCAGCAAGTCTGGAATGCGCCAGTAATCCACATGCTGCACGACCACCACCACATTCGGCGCCTCCACCCGCAGCGCCCGCAGCAACGGCGGCAACAGCCCCGACTCGACATCATCGGACAAGCCGATGCGGAAGGTCATCTTGCTGGTCAGCGGCTCAAAATCATGGGTCATGCTGAGGGCGGTGGACATCGCATCCAGCGCCGGGGTGAGGTACTTGATGACCTCCTCGGCCCTGGCCGACGGTTCCATGCGGTTGCCCACGCGGATCAGCAACGGGTCATTGAACATAGCCCGCAACCTGGCCAGCGCGGCGCTGACCGTGGGCTGCGCGACGAACAGCTTTTCCGCAGCACGGGTGAGGTTGCGCTCCTGCATCAGGGCCTCGAACACCACCATCAGGTTGATATCAGCTTTGCGCAGTTCGTTGCGGTTCATTGGGGCTCCCGGCCATGGCCATGACGTGCGGACTCAATTCCAGCATCGATACGGGTTGCGGTCGAGTCAACACCGGAAAATCTGACTCAGGCTGCATTGCCCCACACTGCGCAATCCGGGTAACCTTCCGCCAACTTCTCTTCCGGCTTCCCCCGCCGTGCACCGCCCAGGCGTTAAATCGCGAAGCGGTCATTCATGGTGCCGACACCTGCATGGCCGCCACCTTTGGGCGCGCCCATCTGCCATCTATACATTCAGGATGACCTCATGATCATTCGCCAAGGCATTGCTGCAGACTCCCCGCAGCTGCTCGACATCTGGCTGCGCGCCGTACGCGCCACCCACCACTTTCTGCAACCGTCCGACATCGACGCGCTGTTGCCACAGCTGCGCGACGTGTACTTCCCGGCCGTCGAGCTGTGGGTTGCAGTAGACACCGATGACCAGCCGCTGGGCTTCATCGGTTTCAATGAAAACCACGTGGAAATGCTCTTCGTCGACCCCGAGCGACATGGCCAAGGTATTGGCCGGGCGCTGCTGGATTTTGGCCGCCAGTCGCGTAACGCGATGAGTGTCGATGTCAACGAGCAGAACCCCCAGGCAACAGGGTTCTACGAGCACTACGGCTTCGTCCAGACCGGCCGCTCGCCGCTGGATGGCGAAGGCCGGCCGTTCCCCTTGCTGCATATGAGCTTGCCCACCAAGGCGTGACCATAAGGCACATACCGCGATAGACCGGTCCATCGAGCCGTGTGTCGCAAACGTACGGCCACCATGAAGGTGCTGCTAGCTTGACTGTCGGGTTCTCATGCCCGGTCGCCGGAGCTGCCAAGGGATCGGGTCAGGGCCACCAGGTGCTTGCCGCGACATGTTCAGCGCCTGTGCAATCGAGCGCCGCGCGGGCGGCGCTCGATTGCACAGGCGCTGAATAATTGCGCCGAACCACCAATCTTCGCAATCCAGCACCAATAAGCCGCCGTATAATCGGATCCAATACCGAGGATACCCCGCATGCAAGCATTGGAAATGGACTACGGACACGGCGAAGAAGTGGCCAGCCACTGCCACGCCGAAGACCAGCTGATCTACGCCGCCAGTGGTGTGATGCGGGTCAGCAGCGAAGGCGGTAGCTGGGTGATCCCCGGCGGGCATGCGTTGTGGATGCCCGCCGGGGTCAGCCATGCCATCCGCATGGAAGGCGTGGTCAGCATGCGCACCCTGCTGCTCGATGCGCGCATCGACCGCTGCCAGGTCATCGTTGTGTCCGGCCTGCTGCACGAACTGATCCTGGCCGCGTCACGCATGCTCGACCCGCGTGACGGCGAGCACGTGCGGGCACTGATCCAGCTTGAGTTGGCCACTGCCAGGCGTATCGATGCCTTTGTGCCGTTGCCGCACCAGGCGCGGCTGCGCACTTGGTGCGAGCGCTTCCTGCAGGACCCGGCCCAGGACCTGACCCTGGAGCAATGCGGCGCGCAACTGAACATGAGCGCCCGCAGCGTGGCACGGCTGTTCCAGCGCGAGGTGGGCATGTCGTATGGTGAATGGCGCGCCCGTGCCCGGGTGATGCTCAGCCAGCAGTGCCTGGCCGATGGCCAGCCGATCCTGAACGTGGCGCTGGAGCACGGCTACCAGAGCGCCAGCGCCTTTGCCGCCATGTTCAAGCGCATCCTCGGCTACGCGCCGAGCGATTGGCAAAACAGTACCGCGCGCGGGTACTGAGCCCCAGGTTGTCCCACTTGCGCGCAGGGTTGTCCCGCTTGCGGCAGCGGCGTGCGCTATCCCCTCGTTAACCTCGCATCACCACCCTTGAGCGACATGTGTGATGCCCTTACTGCCTTCATTTCCCTTCCCTGCCCGGTTTGCCGTACTCGCCATGCTCGGCGTGCTGGCGGCGTGCACCCGGCAACCCGCACCTGCCGAGCCACCTGCAGCGCTGCTGGCCAACCCGCTGGCGAGTGTGCCAGCCGGTGTCAGCCGGCAACCGTTGCCCGGACAATGGTGGGCGCTGTTCCAGGACCCGCAACTTAACCACTGGGTACAGCAAGCGCTGGCGCACAATCAGGACCTGGCACAGGCCGAGGCCAATGTGCAGGCCATGCTGGCCGGGATCGGCGAGTTCGATGCCAGGCGCTGGCCGTCAACCTCGATGGGCTTTGCCGCCACCTATGGCAAGACCGCCGATGACCAGACCTTGGCCGAGGCGACCGACAGCCAAGCGCCGGCTCAATGGCAATTCAACCCAGGTATCGAGTTGGCCTATCAGGTGGATGTCTGGGGCCAGGTGCGTGCTGCCATCGAGCGCGCCCGGGCCCAGGCCGAAGCCAGCGCTGCGGCGCTGGACCTGGTGCGCCTGCAAGTGGTCGCCCAGACCAGCCGCGCCTACATCGACCAGTGCGTCTACGCGGCGCGCCTGGACGAGGCTAAGCAGTCCCTGCAAACACTCGACCACAGCGTGCAACTGAGCGAACGCCAGCGCCAGGCCGGCGTGGCCACTGCCCTCGACAGCGAGCGCCTGCTGGGCTTGCGGGAACAGGTGCGTGCACAACTGCCGATGCTTGTAGCCCGGCGGCAGATGGCGCTTTACGAACTTGGCATGCTCAGTGGCCAGGCCTCGCTGGCCGACACCGCAACTTGCACAACCATCCCCACGCTGTCGGCGCCACTACCGGCCGGCGATGGCTGGCACTTGCTCGAACGCCGGCCGGATGTGCGCCAGGCCGAACGGGAGCTGCAGGCGGCCAGCCTGGAAACCGACATCGTCCGGGCCGACCTGTATCCGAAGGTCATCTTCGGCGCTTCGCTGACGTCCTCGGACCATGACCTTGCCAACCTTGGTGACAGCCGCGCGGTGATGTTTGGCATTGGCCCGCTGATCCGTTGGGAATTCCCCAATATCAAAGCCAACCGCGCAAGGGTCGACAAAGCCGAGGCCTTGCAGCAGGCGCAGGTTGCCCATTACCGCGGCATGGCGCTGAGCGCGCTCAAGGACGTACGCCAGGCCCTTGCCCGCTATGACGGTGAGCGGCAGCGGTTGCAGGCGCTGCATTCCGCCCTGACGCACAGCCAGCGCGGTTATGCCTTGGCCCAGGGCAACTATCGCGCCGGCACCGTGGACGGGTTGGCGTTGCTGGACAGCGAGCGGGAACTGATTCGCCTGCGGGGCAGCCACGTAGAAGCCCGAGGTCGGCTGGCACAGGCACAGGTCAATCTGTTTCGCGCCTTGGGCGGACGGTGGTAGCTCGAGGTAGTAACAAATGCGGCCGCTTAGCGGCCCTTCGCGGGCACGCCCGCTCCCACAGGAACTGCGCAGCGCCCGAAGAAAACGGCATCCCTGTGGGAGCGGGCGTGCCCGCGAAGGGCTGCACAGCAGCCCCAAAAATCAAGCATGGAAACCGGACATGAATGTTGCCGTAGAACGAACCGCACCCCTCGAAAGTGAACAGCGGGCCAAAGCCCGTCGCCGCCTGGCCTGCACCGCCAGCGGTAGCCTGACAGCAATCGCCCTGCTGGCCTTCACCAGCTACTGGCTCACCACCGGCCGCTACCTGGAGACCACCGACGACGCCTACGTCCGCGCCGACTGGGTGGCCCTGAGCCCACGCGTGGCCGGTTACGTGGCCGAGGTAGCAGTGGCTGACGACCAGCCCGTGAAAGCCGGCGATGTACTGGTACGCCTGCAAAGCCGCGACTACCTCGCCCGCCTTGACCAGGCCCGGGCAGGTGTGGCCGAGGCGCAGGCGACACTGGTGGCCGCCCAGGCCCGCCAGCAGGTGGCCAGCGAGCGTATCAACCTGCAACAACAAGCCATCCTGCAGGCTGAAGCTGCCATGCGCAGTGCCATTGCCGAACAGCGGCGCAGTGACTTGGACATGCAACGCTACCGTGGCCTTGTGCGAGACGACGCCGCGACCGTGCAGCGCCTGGAAACCGCCAGCGCCCTTGCCACCCAAGCGCAAGCCGCGCTGCAAGGTGCCCAGGCCGCGCTGCGCCAACAACGGACACAACTGGCCATGGCCAAGGCCCGGTCAGCGCAGGCTGACGCCGAACTGCAACAGCGCGCGGCAGCGTTGACCCGCGCGCAGGCCCGCCAACAGTTGGCCGAGCAGGACGAACAGGACACCGTGATCCGCGCACCGATCACGGGCGTGGTCGGCCAACGCCGCGTACGCGCCGGCCAGTACGTGGTGCCGGGCCAGCCGCTGCTGGCCGTGGTGCCCCTGCAGCAGGCCTATGTGGTGGCCAACTTCAAGGAAACCCAGTTGGCCAACATGCGCTCGGGGCAGCCGGTAGAAATCCGCGTCGATAGCTTCGCCAGCCAGCCACTGCACGGCCATGTGGCCAGCTTCTCGCCGGCTTCTGGCAATGTCTTCGCATTGCTGCCGTCGGACAATGCCACCGGCAACTTCACCAAGATTGTCCAGCGCTTCCCGGTTCGCATTCTGCTGGACACACCGCTGGATGGCCCGCAGGTACTGCCCGGCATGTCGGTGGTGAGCACGGTCGACACCCGCCCCGCAGAGGTGGCCGATGCGCACTGAACAACCCGTCTCGCTGCGCGCCTGGGTGGCGGTGCTCGGCGGCTTGTTCGGCTGTTTCATGGCCGGCATGAACGTGCATGTCACCAGCGCCGCGCTGCCGGAAATCCGCGGCTCGCTGGGTGCCAGCTTCGAGGAAGGTTCATGGATTTCCACCGCCTACCTGGTGGCGGAAATCGTGATGATTCCGCTGACGGCCTGGCTGGTGGAGGTGTTCTCGCTGCGGCGGGTGATGTGGACCGGCTCACTCATATTCCTGATAGCTTCGGTGGCCTGTTCCTGGGCGCCCAACCTGGAGGCGATGATTGCCATCCGGGTGATCCAGGGTGCTGCGGGCGCGGTGCTGATTCCCCTGTCGTTCCAGCTGATCATCACCGAACTGCCGGCCAGCAAGATGGCCATGGGCATGGCGCTTTTCAGCCTGGCCAACAGCGTGGCGCAGGCGGCCGGGCCCTCGATTGGTGGCTGGCTGACCGATGCCTATTCGTGGCGCTGGATCTTTTATCTGCAACTGTTCCCCGGCATTGCGCTGCTGTTCGCCATCGCCTGGTCGATCGAGGTCAAGCCCATGAAGCTTGAGCTGCTACGCAAAGGTGACTGGCTGGGTATCGCCGCCATGGTGATCGGCCTGGGTGGCTTGCAGATCGTGCTGGAAGAAGGCGGCCGGCTGGACTGGTTCGGCTCGCCATTCATCGTCGCCATGAGTGTAGTCGCCGCCATTGCCCTGGTGGTGTTCGTGGTGACCCAGCTGTTCGGCCAGCGCGCGTTCATCAACCTGCGCTTGCTCGGGCGCTACAACTTCGGCGTCGCCAGCGTGGCCATGTTCATCTTTGGCGCCGCCACGTTCGGCCTGGTATTCCTGGTGCCCAACTACCTGTCGCAGCTGCAGGGTTTCAGCGCGCACGATGTCGGCGTGGCGCTGATCGCCTATGGCGTGGTGCAACTACTGCTGGCGCCGTTGATGCCCCGGCTGATGGGCTGGACCAGCGCCAAGTTCATGGTCGCCAGCGGCTTTCTGATCATGGCCCTGGGCTGCTGGCTGGGGGCGAGCCTGAGCGCCGACAGTGCCGACAACGTGATCATCCCGTCCACGGTGGTGCGCGGAATTGGCCAGCCATTCATCATGGTGGCGTTGTCGGTGCTGGCGGTGGCCGGGCTGGACAAGCGTGAAGCCGGCTCGGCCTCGGCGGTGTTCTCCATGCTGCGCAACCTGGGGGGAGCCATCGGCACGGCCGGGTTGACGCAACTGGTTGCCACCCGTGAGCGCTTTCACAGTGAGCGTATTCACGAGCAGGTGACAGTGTTCGAGCCTGGCGTGCAAGAGCGCATCAACCAGACGGTACAGAGCTGGTTGCCGCACCAGCAGCAGATGCTGGAGGGGCTGGCCGGGACGATTCGGCGGGAGGCTTACCTGATGGCTTACAGTGATGCGTTCTACCTGGCGTGCCTGGCGTTGGTCGGGTGTGCAGTAGCGGCATTGCTGTTACGGTCAAAACACCAACTGTGATGCCGACACATCTCCCTGCAGGAGCATGCGCTTAGAGCGCCGCACCCGGCGCAAGGCCCGGCACCGCACGCATTTCGGCGGTGCCGAACATGTCCCTGCCGCTGTTACACTGCCTACCGATGAAATGTGCGAGACAGACCAGAGGCATGAACCCGACGCGCTACTCCACCGTGGCAAAGGACTTGATGGAAGGCATCGCCAACGGCCGCTACCCGGTGGGCAGCCTGCTGCCGACCGAGTTCGAGCTGTGCGACCTTTACAATGTGAGCCGGCACACGGTGCGCGCCGCGATCGACCAGCTGCTCAACCAGGGGCTGGTGTCACGGCGCAAGCGCGTGGGCACCCGGGTGGAGGCCAGCAGCCCGCGCGGCGGCTACTCGCAGTCGCTGGCCAGCGTGGCCGACCTGGCCCACCTGGCCGAAACCCAGCAGCGGGAAATCCAGAACGTGCGCCATTTCGTCGCCGAACTGAGCGAAGCGGCGCGGCTGGGGCTGGTACCGGGCGAGCATTACTTCTGCGTGTCGAGCATCCGCGTCGACCGCCTGCACAATGCCGCGCCGCTGTGCTGGACCGATGTGTACGCACAGCGCGACTATGCCGAGGTCATCGAACGGGCCCGCGAGCACCCCGACCAGCTGATTGCCGGGTTGATCGAGCAGCACTATGGCCGGGCGATCGCGGTGGTCGACCAGCAGGTGCGGGCAGTGCTGCTGACGACAGAGATGGCCAAAGCGCTGAAGGCCGAGGCGGGCTCACCGGGGTTGAAAATCATCCGCCAGTACCGCGAGGAAAACGGTGATTTGATGGCGGTTTCCGAAACCGTGCACCCGGATGACCGCTTCACCCTGGTGACCCAGATGCGCCGGGATCGCTCACCGTCCTGATCGTGCAACCGGGGCCGCTATGCGGCCCATCGCCGGCAAGCCAGCTCCCACAGGTACAGCATTCGTCTCAAGAATAGCGCGGTCGCTGTGGGGGCCAGCTCACACAGGACTGCACAGCCTTCAAGCCCGGCACAACCCCTGTGGGAGCTGGCTTGCCGGCGATGGGCTGCGAAGCAGCCCCGATATTCCTGTTCCCTCTCTTCACATGCCCAACACCCGACCGGCCTCCAGCAACTGCTGCCCCCGCACCGTGGTCACCCGGTGATCGCGCGCCAGCCAGGCATAGATGGTCGGTAGCACGAACAAGGTAAACAAGGTGCCCACCAGCATCCCGCACACGATCACCACCCCCAGCCCGAAGCGGCTGTTGGCCCCGGCGCCGCTGGCGAACAGCAGCGGCAGCACACCAAAGGTCATCGCCGCAGTGGTCATCAGCACCGGCCGCAAACGTATCTGCGCGGCACGGACAATGGCGGCAGCACGGTCGAGGTTGTCGCGCACCTGGATCTCGTTGGCGAACTCCACCATCAGGATGCCGTGCTTGCTGATCAGGCCGATCAGGGTCACCAGGCCAATCTGCGTGTAAATGTTCAGCGTGGCCCAGCCCAGCGCCAGCGGCAGCAGCGCACCGCAGATCGACAGCGGCACAGTCACCAGGATGATCAGTGGGTCAACCAGGCTTTCGTACTGCGCCGCCAGCACCAGGTAGATCACCACCAGGGCAGCAAGAAACGCCCACATCAAGGCAAAGCCCTCCTGCACATACTGCCGAGATTCCGATTGCCAGTCGTGGCTGAAGCCCGGCGGCAGTTCGGCGGTGAGCTGTTCGAGAAAGGCCACGGCGTTGCCCATCGACACCCCCGGCGCCGGGATGGCCTGCAGGGTACTGGCGTTCTGCTGATCGAACTGCAGCAGGCGGTTGGGCGCCACTTCGATCTTTAGGTGCACCACCGTGCCCAGCGGCACCAGGCTGCCATCTTTGGCGCGCACATACTGGCGGTTCATCGCCGCAGGCGTCAGGCGCTGGTCCTGGATACTCTGCGGGATCACATCATAGGAGCGCCCGAACAACGCAAAGCGGTTGAGGTATTGCTCGCCCACCAGCACACCCAGCGACTCGCCAATGGCCTGCATGCTGATGCCCAGGCTGGCCGCCTTGGCCCGGTCGACGCGCACCTTGACCACCGGGTTGTTGTAGTCGAGGTCGCTGTCCACCACGGCAAACAGGCCGCTGTCGCGGGCGCGTTGCTTGAGCACTTCCATGGTCTGGTACAGCTCGGGGTAATCCTGGGCGCTGCGCAGCACCATCTGCACCGGCAGGCCGCCACTGGAGCCCGGCAGCGAAGCGACCTGAAAGGCGAAGATGCTGCTGCCTTCGATATCCGCCACGGCCTGCTGCAACTGCGCCTGCACTTGTGCGGCGGAACGCTCGCGCGCCTGCCAGGCGCTGAGGTTGATACCCCCGAAACTGGCGGCCGGGCCGTCGGTGCCGTTGATGATCCAGGTGTCGGTGGTTTCGGCGATGGACTTCATCACCTGGTCAAGCTTCAGCGCAAAGCGTTCCGCATATTCGAGGCTGGCATGCTGCGGCGACTTGATGGCGGTCAGCACCGCCGCCTGGTCCTCGGGCGGCGCCAGCTCGCGTTGGGGCAGCAGGTAAAGCCAGGGCAGGCTCAGGCACACCAGCAGCGCCACACCCGCGCTGATCCAGCGATGCGCCAGGGAGTAGGCCAGCACTCGTCCATAGGCCGCGGTCAACGCAGCAAACAACCGATCAGCCATGTTGGCCATCGCGCCATGCTGTTGCCCGGGTTGCAACAGCAACGAGCTCATCACCGGCGACAGGGTCAGCGCCACGATGCCGGACACGATCACCGCCCCCGCCAAGGTCAGGGCAAATTCGCGGAACAGCGTGCCGGTCAGCCCGCCCATCAGCCCGATCGGCGCATACACCGCCGCCAGGGTAAGGGTCATGGCAATGACCGGCCCGGCGATTTCACGCGCCCCGGCCAATGCCGCAGCAACCGGCGACTTGCCCTCTTCGATATGCCGGTGCACGTTCTCCACCACCACGATGGCATCGTCCACCACCAGGCCGATGGCCAGCACCATCGCCAGCAAGGTCAGCAGATTGAGGCTGAAGCCGAACATCAGCATCAGGCCTGCGGCACCGAGCATCGACAGCGGGATGGCCACCACTGCGATCAGCACACTGCGCAGCGAACCCAGGCACAGCCAGATCACCAGCACCACGATCAGCATCGCCTCCACCAGGGTGCGCAGCACCTCATGGATCGAAGCATCGATGAAGCGCGCAGTCTCATAGGCCAGCGCCACCTTCACCCCGGGCGGCAGGGTCTGCTGGATTTGCGGCAGCAGCTGGCGAATGCCTTCGACGATCACCAGCGGGTTGCCGGCCGGCGTGGGAAACAGCCCCAGGTGCACGGCAGGCTTGCCGTCCATGGTAGCGCTGGTCTGGGTGGCAGCCGCGCTCAGCTCGACAGTGCCGACATCGCGCAGGCGCACCAGGTCGGTGCCATCGTTGCGGATGATCAGCTCGCGGAAGTCCTCGACCCGGGTCAGGTCGGTGTCCACCTGGATATCGGCCAGCACGTACTGCCCACGCACCTGGCCCGGCGTCGCCTGGTAGTTGTTGGCCCGCACCGCCTGCGCCACGTCCGCTGCCGTCACCCCGCGCCCGGCCATCTGTTCGCTGTCCAGCCACAGGCGCATGGCCAGCCGCTGCCCACCGAACGACTGCACCTTGGCCACGCCGTCGATGCCTGAGAACTGCGGCTCCACCACCCGCGACAGGTAATCGCTCAGCTCCGGGATCGACAGGCTGTCACTGGCAAAACCCACATAAGCCACGGCGGTGGAGTCGCCTGCCGACAGCTCCACCACCGGGTCGTAAGCCTTTTCCGGCAGGCGGTAGCGCACCTGATTGACCTTGGCCATGGTCTCGGCCAGCGCCTGGGTCGAGTCGCGGTTGAGCACCATGCGCAAGGTGATCAGGCTGTGCCCCTGCTGCGACGACGAGGACAGGTAGTCGATGCCCTCCACCGACGACACCGCCTGGGTGATCGGCTGGGTCACAAAGCCCTGCATCAGCTCGGCCGAAGCGCCGGGGTACTCGGTGCTGATGGTAATGGTGGAGCTTGCCAGCAACGGGTACTGACGGATCGGCAACTTGCCCATGGCAAACAGCCCCATCAGGATGATCAGGCTGCTGACCACCAGCGCCAGCACCGGGCGGCGCACGAAGAGGTCGGTAAACTTCATGGCTGCCCCCCTCCGAGGTTTGCCTGCAAGCTGTCCTGCGCCACCGGCTCGACCGACATGCCGTCGCTGAGCTTCAACTGGCCAGACACCACCACCCGGTCACCGGGCGCCAGGCCGGAGGTAACCTCCACCCGCCCCTCCCAGCGCTCACCAGTGGTGACCCGCACCCTGCTGACCCGGGTACCATGCGCCGAGTCCTGAGTGGCAACGAATACTGTCTGGCCATAGGCGGCGTAGGTGATCGCGGTTTCTGGCACAGCCAATACAGTCGACGGCTGCACAGCATCCAGGCGCACGCCAGCGTACATGCCCGGCTGCAACTGCCCGTCGGGGTTCGGCAAGGCGGCCTGCACCTGCACCAGGCGCGCCTTGCTGACCACCGGATCGACCGCCACCACCCGGGCCTTGAAGCCTTGCCCGCGTACTGCGTCCAGCGTCAGTGCCAGCACTTGCCCGACGTGCACTTCGGGGGCTGCCTGCTCGCCCAAGGCAAAATTCACATGCAACTGGCTGATGTCGGCCAGGCTGACGATGGCCTCGCCGGCGCCCAGGTATTGGCCCTGATGCACCCGCCGAATGCCCAGCTTGCCGGTAAACGGTGCGCGAATGGCCTTCTGCGCGATCAGCGCTTCGACATGCTGCAGCTCCCCGCTGGCCACGTCCACGGCGGTGGCGGCGTTGTCCAGCAGCTCTTGCGACACGGCATTCATCGCCCGCAGCTTGCGGCTGCGCTGCAGCACCACTTCGGCGTTACGCAGCCTGGCCCGCAACTGCACCCGCTGGGCCTGCTCCGGCGCGTCGTTGAGCTGCACCAGCAACTGCCCGGCAGTGACCGCCTGCCCCGACTCGAAGGCGATGCGGGTAACGCGCCCCGCCGTCTCGGCCGCCACCTGTACCTGGTTGACCGCTTCCAGTTCCCCTGAAGCAAAGTTCTGTCGCGCCAACGGCACCTGCTCGGCCGTGGCAAGCGCCACCTTGGTCGCCGGCCACGCCGCCGCAGCGGGTGGCGCCGAACCGCTACCCACTAACGCATAGCAAGCAGCCAGCACACCGGCTACAGCGCCAGCCCAGGCCAGTAACGTCCGTTTGTTCATGCACAGCTCCGATCACAGGGAAAGCGGTTGCGGGGAAGATCGGGCAGGACTATAAGAGCTCAACTTAACTTGAGGTCAACAGACATGGCAGCGGACAACACGCGGATGCTCACAGTGGGGGAAGTGGCCAAGCGCAGCGGCGTGGCGGTGTCTGCGCTGCACTTCTACGAGACCAAGGGGCTGATCGCCAGCGTCCGCACGGCAGGCAACCAGCGGCGCTATCCCTCGCTGGTGCTGCGTACACTGGCGATCATCAAGGTGGCGCAGCGCACGGGTATTCCGCTGGAGGAAATCAAGCAGGCGTTCAGCCGCTATGCGCCAAACAGCAAGCTTACGGCGGCGCAATGGGGCGAGATGTCCACCGCCTGGCGCGAAGACCTGAACGCCCGAATCCGCACGCTGGAGGCGCTGCGCGACAGCCTGGACAACTGCATTGGTTGCGGTTGCCTGTCGCTGGAAGACTGCCCGCTGCGCAACCCCGAGGATGTGCTGGGCAAGGAAGGTACCGGGGCGCGGATCCTCGAGAAGAAAGCGCGTTAGCCTCGCGCTCCCAAGCCATGTGCGATGCGTGATCTGCAGGTGACACGCAGACGCTTGGAACCATTGCGGCCCTTCACCGCCCTAACCCTGTGCTGTTAACCCAAAGCCGATCACAGGAAGGAACAAAGCCATCATGAAACGTGAACAGATCGAAGGTGTAGCAGAGAACCTGGCAGGCAAGGCGCAGAGCGCTGTAGGCCGACTGATCGAGGATCCTGCGCTGGAAGCCGAAGGCGATGGGCGTCAGGCAGCAGGCCAGCTGACCAAGACCTATGGTGACACGCTGGATACGGTGTCTTCGTTCGTGAAGGAAAAACCGTTCGCCGCGCTGGCCATCACCGCCGCCGTCACGCTGGTGGTCTCTCGCCTGCTGCGCCGCTGAACAGGGCTGCGCAAGCAGGGCCAGGGCCGGGTACGCCATCCGGCCCGCGGCAGCTCATGTAGCAGGCAGGCGAGGTCAGGTGTCCTTGCCCAGTACCAGGCGGTCAAAATGCTCGATGTGCTCATCCAGGTTGTCTTCGAGCATCATCCGGTACTGCTCGCAGAAGTACTTCAGAATCTCCTCCCGGGCTGCCGCCAGTTCCGCGCCGCTCTTGAAGCTGCGGGCGCTCATCCAGGCGCTGAAACGCGTGGCGCCGAAGGTCAGCGAGGCACTCACCTTGCCCAGGTCTTCGAATTTTTCAATCTGCTGGTTGGCCAGGTCGATGTGCGCATCGGCGCGGTCATAAAAGGCCTGATCGGTAGCTTGGGTCATTGCGGTTCACCTTGTAACGGAAGCCCAAGCCTTGCATGGCGGCGCGCATACGTGCAAGGCTGAAAAAGGATCACCCATGACGAAAAGGAAGCAAAGCACCTTATGCTTGGAATCACACGTATCCATCGCTATTTGCGCCCACTGCCTGCAAAACCGACTGCAGCCAGTGGGCGTGACCTCAAGGCCAAACCAGCCGCCCGCCTCGCCTCAAAGGTTGCAAACCTCCTCTGCACTCCCCGCTCCGCCCCGCCTTACTTCTGCGTTACCCCTGAGCGCCCCCCTGTCGACCGTGTGCCTCCGACCTGACTGCCCACGCTGCAGCTCTCACACCGTATTCGCCTGTGACAGGCGGGATGTCTGACGCAACAACAAGGGGCAACACCCAATGCTTTTCTTTCAAGGTAAACAGATTCTCAGCGCCATCTTCGATATGGATGGCACCCTCTTCGACACCGAACGCTTGCGCTTCAAGACACTGAAGCAAGCCTCGCTGGAAATCTTCGGCAAAGCGCTGAGCGAGGACACATTGATCGGCTCGCTGGGCCTGAGCGCGACCAAGGCCGAAGCCCTGGCCAAGGCGCATAACGGTGAAGACTTCCCGTACGCCGAGATCCGCAAGCGCGCGGATGAACTTGAGCTGGAGTACGTGCGCAATCACGGCGTACCCATCAAGGCCGGCTTGCTGGAAGTGCTGGAGCGCCTGCGCAAGTCGGGCTTGACCATGGCAGTGGCCACCTCCAGCCGCCGTGCCATTGCCGAGGAATACCTGATCAATGCCAATGTGCTGAAGTATTTCGACATCACTGTCTGTGGCGATGAAGTCAGCCAGGGCAAACCCCACCCCGAGATTTTCCTGAAAGCCGCTCGCGCGCTCAATTGCGAGCCGGGCCAATGCTTCATGGTCGAGGATTCGGAGAACGGCATGCTGTCAGCCATACGTGCCGAAGGCCAGGCGATCCTGATCGAAGACATCAAGCCGCCCGCTGCCGAGATCAAGGCTGGCGCGCTCAAAGCCTACCGCAGCATGCATGAGTTTCTCGCCGACCTTAGCGAGTGCGTACCTGACTTGGGCATGCCGGCATTGAGCGAGCCGTTCCCGGCTTCGTTGAACCAGTTCAGCGTAGGCATTCACGGCTTCGGCGCCATCGGCGGTGGTTACCTGACACAGGTGTTTTCCCATTGGGATGGCTACACCCGGCCTCGTGAAATCATCGCCGCGACCCGCTCGCGCATGCTGCGCGAAAGCGTCAATGCCTTCGGCCGCTACAGCGTGCGCTACGGTGCTACATCATTCGACCAGACCATCGACAATGTGCGCATGATCGACATGGACGAAGGCGACGCAGTCATCGGCATGTACACCACGGCCGAAATTATCGGCCTGAGCCTGCCCGAGCAGGCCATCCGCAACCAGGCGAAGGTGATTGCCAAGGGGCTGCTGCAACGTTTCGAACGACGTGGCCGTGAGCTGACGCTGCTGATCGTGCTGAACAAGGTGGGCGGCGCCGCGTTCGTGCGCCGCCATGTGCAGGCAGAGCTGGCATTGCTGTGCCCGCCGGCAATTAGCGAGCAAGTGCTGGAAAAGACCCATTTCGCCGAAACAGTCGTCAGCCGCATCGTCTCCAAGCTCAGCAACGACGCACTGGTGCGGCAACTGCGCATCAAGTCGCAGATGTTCCAGAACAGCCTGGAAGACGAGCCGGCAGTCGCCACCAAGGCATCCACGCCAGTGCCTGAATACGAACGACTGATCGGGCGCTTCAGGCCCTTTGCCCAGCCCAGCAGCGCGATGAGCCAGCTGCACCTGATCCTGTTCAACAGCGAACCCGACATGCCGCTGTATGTAGAGCACGGCAGCGAGCTGCTCGAACGCCTGCGCCAGGTGAAGACGGTACCTGACATCACCCAGATCCAGGTCATCAAGAACCGCCTGTGGAACGGCCCGCATGCCATCGTTGCCTGGTACGCGAGCCTGTTGGGCCATGACTCGGTGGGCCAGGGTATGGGCGATGCGCGTGTCAGCGAACTGGCCGAACGCCTGATTCGCCAGGAAGTCGGGCCAGCACTGGTGGCGGAGTACCCGCAGATGGCAGAAGTGGTCAGCCGTTTTGCCGATACCTTCCTGGAGCGCTGTGCAACCTCGTTCAAAGACCCTTGTGCCCGGGTGGGGCGCGACCCGTTGCGCAAGCTTCAGCGCAACGAACGCATCCTCAGCAGCATCGACCTTGCACGCAAGCATGGTATTGAAACCCCGTCGCTGGCGTTTGGCGCGGCACTGGCCATTCACCATGCCCTGCGCTGCGTAGACAGCAAAGACCAGGAAGCCCAGGCGATCAGACAGGTTTATCGGGATAACAACGCCAGCGTCGAGGCCGTGCTTACCCATGACGGTGACTGTAATGGCAAGCGTTTTCCAGGGCTGGACCCGATCAGGGACACGCAGCTGATCACTGCCATTTCAGATGCTTTCCGGCAGTACCCGCCAAGGGATGTGGCAAGCAGGCTGGGCGACCTTTGCATAGGCGCATGAGGTACTGCATTAGCCTGAAGCCAGCGCGGTGAATGGCACCGGCTCCGCCGGTGTTCGCGGGCGTGCCCGCTCCCACAATGACCGCGCTAGCTTTCAGGTGTTGTGCAAGAAAGTTGCCCCCACAGGTACGGCATATGCCTGAAGCCTGCGCGGTTACCTGTGGGAGCGGGTTTACCCGCGAAGAATCCAACACGGTGAATGGCACCGGCTCCGCCGGTGTTCGCGGCTAAAGCCGCTCCCACAGTGAACGCGCCAGCTTTCAGGTGTTGTGCAAGACAGTCGTGCCCACAGGTACTGCATACGCCTGAAGCCTGAGCGGTTACCTGTGGGAGCGGGTTTACCCGCGAAGAATCCAACACGGTGAATGGCACCGGCTCCGCCGGTGTTCGCGGCTAAAGCCGCTCCCACAGTGAACGCGCCAGCTTTCAGGTGTTGTGCAAGACAGTCGTGCCCACAGGTACTGCATACGCCTGAAGCCTGCGCGATTACCTGTGGGAGCGGGCATGCCCGCGAAGAATCCAGTGCGGTGGATGGCACCGGCTCCGCCGGTGTTCGCGGCTAAAGCCGCTCCCACAGGGATCGCGCCAGCCTTCAGGTGTTGTGCAAGACAGCTGCCTCCAGGGGTACTGCATATGCCTGAAGCCTGCGCGATTACCTGTGGGAGCGGGCATGCCCGCGAAGAATCCAGTGCGGTGGATGGCACCGGCTCCGCCGGTGTTCGCGGCTAAAGCCGCTCCCACAGGGATCGCGCCAGCCTTCAGGTGTTGTGCAAGACAGCTGCCTCCAGGGGTACTGCATATGCCTGAAGCCTGCGCGATTACCTGTGGGAGCGGGCATGCCCGCGAAGAATCCAGTGCGGTGGATGGCACCGGCTCCGCCGGTGTTCGCGGGGCAAGCCCGCTCCCACAGTGATCGCGCCGATTTCAACTGCTGGGCAAGACAGTTGTCCCCACAGGTACTGCCTGAAGCCTGCGCTACTCCCCTCGAAGGATCTGCTATCGGAACGTACCACGCATGCCTGCGGGCCTTCACCCTGGGAATGACACAACGCTTGCAAATGACACAATGTGTCATTAAGATCGCCATGTGTCCTGGCAGCGCCACTACGACGATCAGCCAGTACCCGCCCTTTTCCACGCAGGTACCGCCCATGACGACCACCATGCATACCCCCAAGGACCAGTTGGTCAAACTCGCCCAGCAGCAGATGCTGACGGCCCTGGCCGACAACACCTACACGGCCCGGCAAAAACTTGCCCTTACCTGCCGCATCCTGTTCGACGGCGGCCACGACTCTGGCCTTGCCGGGCAGATCACCGCACGTGCGCAGGAGCCTGGCACCTACTACACCCAGCAACTGGGCCTGGGCTTCGATGAAATCGCCGCCTCAAACCTGCTGGTGGTGGACGAAGACCTCACCGTGCTGCAAGGCCGCGGCATGGCCAACCCGGCCAACCGTTTCCACAGCTGGCTGTACCGGGCCCGCCCCGACGTGAACTGCATCATCCACACCCACCCGCTGCACAGCGCTGCCCTGTCGATGCTGGAGGTGCCGCTGGCCATCTCGCACATGGACCTGTGCCCGCTATTTGACGATTGCGCATTCCTCAAGGAATGGCCAGGGGTGCCGGTGGGCAACGAGGAAGGTGAAATCATCGCGAAGGCGATCGGTGACAAGCGTGCGATCCTGCTTTCGCACCACGGCCTGTTGATTGCCGGTGGCTCGATCGAAGAAGCCTGCGTACTTGCCCTGCTGTTCGAGCGCGCAGCAAAGATGCAATTGCTGGCCATGGGCGCCGGTGACATCCGCCCCATCCCCGAAGCACTGGGCAAAGAAGCCCACGACTGGATCTCCACCCCCAAACGTCACGGCGCCGCGTTCAGCTACTACGCACGCCGGGCCTTGCGTGCCCACGGCGACTGCCTGGGCTGATCGAAGCTGTACTCTTTCCTCAACAACGGCAGAGGTGCCTGGTCATGTCTACACCTGTAATTCGCGGCGTTATCGGTTACACCATCACTCCCTTCACGGCTGACGGCACGCTCGACCTGGATGCCCTGGGTACATCCATCGACAGCCTGATCGCAGACGGCGTGCACGCCATCGCACCGCTGGGCAGCACCGGCGAAGGGGCCTACCTGTCCGACAGCGAATGGGAAACCGTGGTGCGCTTCAGCCAGGCACGCATTGCCGGCCGCGTGCCCAGCGTGGTCAGCGTTTCCGACCTGACCACCGCCCGTACCGTGCAGCGCGCGCGCCTGGCGCAGGCCTGCGGCGCCACGGCAGTGATGGTGCTGCCCATTTCCTACTGGAAGCTTACCGAAGCCGAAGTGATCGCCCACTACAAGGCTGTCGGCGCGGCCATCGACATCCCGATCATGCTCTACAACAACCCAGGCACCAGCGGCACTGACCTGTCGGTTGAACTGATCCTGCGCATCCTCGGCGAGGTGCCCAATGTGACCATGGTCAAGGAAAGCACCGGTGACATTCAGCGCATGCACCGCCTGTACAAGGCCACCGCTGGCCAGGTGGCGTTCTACAACGGCTGCAACCCGCTGACCCTGGAAGCGCTGGTGGCCGGCGCCACAGGCTGGTGCACCGCCGCACCCAACCTGATCCCGGCACTGAACCTGGCGCTGTGGGATGCCGTGCAGCAAGGCGACCTGGCCAAAGCCCGCGCGCTGTTCTACCGCCAGTACGAGCTGCTGGAGTACATCACCCGCCGCGGCCTGCCCACCACCATCAAGGCCGGCCTGAAAATGCTCGGCCAGGATGTCGGCGCCCCACGCCTGCCCCTGCAGCCGCTGGATGCCCAGGGCAGCACTTACCTGAAAGGCCTGCTGGCCGAACTGGCCAATTAACCGTGAAACCCGCCCGGCGGCATAACGCTGCCGGGCAGCGTTTTTTTGCAGGAACAGCCTGGTGCTGTGCCTGTACCTGACTTTTGACCAGAGGCAACCATGGACGCGCCTGCACACACACCTTCAACGCCATTGCGGCTGACAGACATCCTCCACCCCGTGGTGGCGGGGCTCGTTTCAGTCATCGTCAACTATGGCGGCACCTTCATCCTGGTGTTCCAGGCCGCCAAGGTTGCCGGGCTGAGCCCGGAACTGACTTCATCCTGGGTCTGGGCCGTCTCGATCGGTGTCGGCCTCAGCGGCCTGGTGCTGTCCTGGTACAGCCGCGAACCGGTGATCACCGCCTGGTCCACGCCGGCAGCCGCATTTTTGGTCACGGCCCTGGCCACCGTGCCTTACAGCGAAGCCATCGGTGCCTACTTGTTGTCGGCCGCCGGCTTCGTGGTGCTCGGGCTGACCGGGTGCTTCGAGCGCCTGGTGCGGGTCATCCCCGGAGGCGTTGCGGCAGGACTGCTGGCGGGTATCCTGCTGCAGTTCGGCATCGGCGCCTTTGCCGGCCTGTCGGTCGACCCGGCCCTGGCAGGGCTGCTGATTGTGGCCTACGTGGCCTTCAAACGCTTCACCGCCCGCTACGCCGTGGTGGGCATTCTGATACTGGGGCTGGGCTACCTGCTGCTGCAGGGGCAAGCAGGCCTGGCGACGCTGCGCCTGGAGTTCGCCGCACCGGTGTTCACGGCGCCTACCTTCTCCCTCAACGCTGCCCTCAGCGTGGCCCTGCCATTGTTCCTGATCACCCTCACCGGCCAGTACATGCCCGGCATGCTGGTGCTGCGCAACGACGGCTTCAAGACCAGCGCCAACCCGATTGTCGCGGTCACCGGCCTGGGCTCGTTGCTGATGGCGCCATTCGGTTCACACGCTTTCAACATCGCCGCCATCACCGCGGCCATCTGCACCGGCAAGGAAGCCCATGAAGACCCGGGCAAGCGCTGGGTTGCGGGGATTGCTGCCGGTGCCTGCTACATCCTCGTGGGGGTGTTCGGGGTCACCTTGGCGAGTGTATTCATGGCCCTGCCGGGTACCTTCATCACCACCCTGGCCGGCCTCGCCCTGCTGGGCACCATCGGAGGCAGCCTGGCCAGTGCAATGGCCGATGCCCGCTCGCGCGAAGCCGCACTGATCACCTTCCTGGCGGCGGCGGCCAACATCAGCCTGTTCGGCATTGGCGGAGCCTTCTGGGGGCTGGTCATTGGCCTGCTGGCCTATGCCGTGCTGAACGGGCGCCTGCCTCGCGTCAACCGCTCACCCCGGTAAAAGCTTGCCACCCCCCCTACCCTGCGCCATGTGCCCACGCCGTTCGACAGGTATCGACATGCCCCACGCTGGCCCCAAGCTACTTACACAAATTGCTGCCGTGCACTTCGTCAGCCATGTGCACATCATGCTGATCCCGGCATTGCTACCCGTACTCCCTGGCCTGCTGGGCGTGGGGTTCGTCGAGCTTGGCGTAGCCCTGGCGGTGTTCAACATCGTCTCTGCCCTGGTGCAGGCACCGCTGGGCTATGCCGTCGACCACTACGGTGCGCGCAAGGTGCTCAAGGCAGGGTTGTTGCTGGGCAGCCTCAGTTTCCTGCTGCTGGCGGTCAGCCCCGGCTATGCGGTGTTGCTGGTAACGATGGCCATGGCGGGCCTCGCCAATGGCGTGTACCACCCCGCCGATTACGCATTGCTTGCCAACGGCATCGAGCAAGGCCGCCTGGGGCGCTCGTTTTCGATCCATACGTTCGCCGGTTTCCTCGGTTCGGCGGTAACGCCAGCGGTGTTTCTCGGCATTGCCGCCGCGTTCGGTACACAGGCAGCCTTGGCAGCGGGTGCAGTGATGGGTGTTGCCGCTCTGCTGCTGATCTCGGTGCCAGGCAGCGGTGTCTATCAGGTACCCGGGCATGGCCGCACAAGTGGCGCCGGGGCTGCCGCTGCGCCGGGCCGCGTGCGCTTGCTCACGCCGATGATCGGCGTGTTGACGGTGCTGTTCGTCCTGCTGAACCTGAGTACCAGTGCCATCGAGAAGTTCTCCGTAGCCGCCCTGGTCCAGGGCCAAGGCCTGACCCTGGCCTGGGCGAATACGGCGCTCACGGCCTTTCTGCTGTGCAGTGCAGTGGGCGTCTTGTGCGGCGGGGCCTTGGCTGACCGCACCCGCCGCCATGGCCTGGTGGCCGCCATGGCCTTTGCCCTGGCGGCGCCGCTGACGACGCTGGTGGCGCTGGGGCTGGTGCAAGGCTGGGCATTGGTGGTGGTGCTCGGGGCCATCGGCTTGCTGACCGGGGTCATCGCACCATCGCGGGACATGCTGGTCAAGGCAGCAGCACCACGTGGTGCCGAGGGCAAAACCTTCGGGCTGGTCTCGACCGGCTTCAATATCGGCGGCGCCATCGGGCCGGTTGCGTTCGGCTGGATGCTCGACCAGCGCCTGCCTGAGGGCATCTTCATCGCTTCGGTGGTGTTCATGCTGCTGACCGTGCTGCTGACCCTGGCGCAGGAGGCGTATTTAGCCAGTAAGCGTCGCCAGCTGGCTTAGACCCTAGGGCTGCTTTGCAGCCCTTTCGCCGGCAAGCCAGCTCCCACAGGACTCCACACTTCTTGAGTGCGGCGCGATCCGTGTGGGAGCCGGCTTGCCGGCGATGAGGCCGGTTCAGGTTGATAAAGCTACCGGGTTCGGATGCACCACTCGACCGCCTGCCGCTGGCCGATTGATGAACAGCACATCCAGCACACTGTTACGCAACCCCTTCAGCGCATTCCAGTTCGCCGAGGCGTGCACATACCTGTCACGCAACAACCGCTGCTCCTTCTCGGTCAACCGCGGCTGCTCACATTCACCCAGGGCAAACGCATGCAACTTGCGGCTGATCTCCAGCAATTCAAACGGCAACCCATGCTCAGCCTGCCCGCCCAACGGCCCAAACGGCACCCCCGCACGCACCGCCAGCGCGCGCATGACACTCAGGTAAACCCGTGAAAGCTGACCCGCCACCTCCCGCTCCCGGTACACCGCCGCATACACCTGCTTTTGCGCCTCATAAGGCCGCCCACCGGCAATCGGTTCTTCCCAGGTAATCACCCGCGCGCCAAGGCCGCCAAACGCCGACGCCACCAAGGCGCTGACTGTGCTGTACACGCGGGTCTGTTCAGCGCGGATGCGCAGCGGCACACGCTGTGACTGCGGTTTGCACAGCAGTACCTGCTCTTGCGTACTGTTCGGGTAACCACCACCAATATTCGAATGCACACCCGGCAACACGATGTCGTGACCACTGCTCACCAATGGGAAGTTGTGCCGCTGCTCATCCCCGGCCACCAATTGCACCACGTGCCGGGCAATACCCTCACCCAGGCCCAGGCGCAAGCCGCCATGGCGGTCGTCGGCAGGGTCGAAATCGCCCTGCAACGGCGCAACGATCGCCGCCACGGTGTCGAACAGGCCTATGAAATTGATCGTGATGCCGCAAGTGACGGCCAGCACCCGGCCCCCGTCAGCGTGCAGCAGATTTGCCAAGTGACGCACCGCCGCGGCACCGCGGCTGAAGCCGAACAGGTCGAACTCGACCCCCTCGAATCTTGCGAGCGGATGGGCGTGCGCCCAATCCCGCAGTTGGCCGGCGATACCCTCCAATGCCTCGGTGACTCGCGCTTCGACGCCAGTGCGCCCGCGCCCGGTAGCCGAGGCATACGCATGATCCTCAGCGCCCTCCAAGGTGCCCACCCCCTCGACATAACGGCTGAGAAACGCCATTGCGCCGTCGCCGCTCGCCCCCTCTGCCGGATAAAGCGCGTGCAACAGGGCCACATTGCTCAAGGCGTTGGTATAACTGGCGCCCTTGCCGCCGTTCGACTCTGTGGGCATCACATTGTGCTGGTTATTACCGGTGCCATCGAAAAACACGCCAAATCTCAAGATCATCGTTGTGCGCCTGCTTGCGTCAAAAACACAAGCAGGCGCCAGGGCGCCGACGCTGAACATCAGCCTATGGCCAGCCATTTGCAGGACATTTCTGTACTTGCATGGCCCAGGGCTGGATAAATTTCCAAGCCGCCATTGGTCGCCACCCCCCCGGATGGATTAAAGTATCACCCCTTGCCAGGGCAGCTGCCTCCAGCCCCGCCTGCGGCCCCATACCAGGAACCGTCGCCGATGGAACACCGTGAAGCGCTGACCGCGCTGCGCACCTTTCTTTCTTCCCAGATCCTAGGCCAGGAGAAACTGGTCGAACGGCTGTTGATCGTGCTGCTGGCCGACGGCCACATGCTGGTCGAAGGTGCCCCGGGCCTGGCCAAGACCAAGGCCATCAAAGAACTCGCCGAAGGCATCGAGGCGCAGTTCCATCGCATCCAGTTCACCCCCGACCTGCTCCCGGCCGACATCACCGGCACGGAAATCTACCGCCCGGAAACCGGCAGCTTCGTGTTCCAGCAGGGGCCGATATTCCATAACCTGGTACTGGCCGACGAAATCAACCGCGCCCCGGCCAAGGTGCAGTCGGCACTGCTCGAAGCCATGGCCGAACGCCAGGTCAGTGTGGGCCGCAGCACCTACGACCTGTCGCCGCTGTTCCTGGTCATGGCCACGCAGAACCCGATCGAGCAGGAAGGTACCTACCCCCTGCCCGAAGCCCAGCTCGACCGCTTCCTGATGCACGTAAAAATCGGCTTCCCCGACGCAGCCGTGGAGCGGCGTATCCTGGCGCAGGCACGTGGCGAAGCGCTGGGCGGCGAAACCAAGCCCGAGCGCCGGGTCAGCCAGCAGGCCATCTTTGCCGCACGCAAGGAAATCCTCGGCCTGTACATGGCCGACGCGGTGGAGGAATACCTGGTGCAACTGGTGATGGCCACCCGCACCCCGGCCAAGTTCGACACCGAGCTGGCCGACTGGATCGCCTACGGCGCCAGCCCACGCGGTTCCATCTCGCTGGACCGCTGTGCGCGTGCCCACGCCTGGCTGGCCGGGCGCGACTTCGTCAGCCCGGAAGACATCCAGGCCGTGCTGTTCGACGTGCTGCGCCACCGCATCATCCTCTCGTTCGAGGCCGAGGCGGCGGGGATTGACCAGGACCGCGTGGTCCAGCGCATCCTCGACGTCGTCGCCGTTGCCTGAGCCCATGCCCACCGCGCAGCTGGCCGAACCCGGCATCCGCATAGGCCTTGCCGAACTGATCGACATGCGCCACCGCGTGCGCGAAATCCAGCTGTTTTCCAAGCCCGGCCAACGCAGCCCGCTGGTGGGCCTGCACCACTCCAAGCTGCGTGGACGCGGAGTGGACTTCGACCAGGTGCGCGTGTATCAGGCCGGCGACGATGTGCGCAACATCGACTGGCGGGTCACTGCACGCACCCAGGAACCGCACACCAAGCTGTTCCACGAAGAGCGCGAGCGGCCGATCTTCATCCTTGTCGAGCAAAGCCAGCGGCTGTTCTTCGGTTCGGGCCTGCTGTTCAAGTCGGTACTGGCGGCCCAGGCCGCGGCCCTGTTCGGCTGGGCCGCACTGGGGCACAACGACCGCATCGGCGGGCTGGTATTCGGCGACAACGACCCCCACGAGATCAAGCCTCGGCGCAGCAAACAGAGCCTGCTGCAACTGCTCAACCGCCTGGCCAAGGTCAACCAGTCGCTGCACACCGAAGCCGTGCCACAGGCCGACAGCCTTGGCCTGGCCTTGCGCCGGGCCCGCGAAGTACTGCGCCCGGGCAGCCTGGCCATTGTCATATGTGACGAGCGTTCGTTGAGCGCACAGTGCGAGCAGCACCTGGCCATGCTCTCGCGTCACTGCGACCTGCTGCTATTGCCCGTATCCGACCCGCTCGACCACGCCCTGCCCGCCGCCGGCCTGTTACGTTTCGCCCAGCGCGGTGCGCAGCTGGAGCTCGACACCCTGGACGCCAACCTGCGCCAGGCTTATCGCAAGCAGGCCGAGGCACGCATCGAGCGCTGGGAGCTGATGGCCCAGAAGCTGCGCGTCGTGCTGATGCCACTTAGCACCCAAAGCGACATGATCGAGCAGTTGCGCGAATACCTGAACGCCCAGCGGCCACGGAGCGCGTCATGAACCCGCTCGACCAGTTGCATCCGCTGATCGACCCGACGCCTGTCGGCCTATGGCCGCCGGCACCCGGCTGGTGGCTGCTGCTGGCCGTGCTGCCATTGCTGGGTTGGGGGCTGTGGCGGCTGCGCCGCTGGCGCCCGGGCAAACGCCGCATCGTGCGGGCCGAACAACCCCTGGACCCGGTGCGTGTGGAAGCCCTGGCCGAGCTGGCACGCCTGCCGCGCCCGTACGACGGCGCCCCGGCCGGCGCTTGGCTGCAACAGATCAATGCCCTGCTCAAGCGCCTGTGCCGCAGCCATTATCCGGGTGCCAACAGCCACACCCTCAACGGCCGCCAATGGCTGGCATTTCTCGACAACCGCTGCCCGGCCGCCGGCCTGACCCGCTGGATGGTGCTGGTCGAGGGCGCCTACAAGCCCGAGTGCAAGCTCGACGACAAGGCCATTGTCGGGCTCAGCCAGGCCGTCGAAACCTGGATCCGCAAGCATGTTTGAACTGGCCTGGCCGTGGGTCTTCGCCCTGTTGCCGCTGCCTTGGCTGGCGCGCCTGCTGTTGCCAGCCGCCGACAGCGGCGAGCCGGTGCTCAAGGTCGGCTTCCTCAACGAACTGGAAAGCCTGGCCGGGCGCCGCGCACGCCTCAACCTGCCCACCTGGCGCCAGCAAGCGCCGTTCGTGGTCATCTGGCTGTTGCTGCTATGCGCCGCCGCCCGCCCGCAGTGGCTGGGCGAACCGGTACCGGTGGCTGCCAGTGGCCGCGACCTGCTGGTGGCGGTGGACGTGTCCGGGTCGATGGACTTCCCCGACATGCAGTGGCAAAACGAAGACATCAGCCGGCTCGATCTGGTCAAGGCACTGATGGGCGACTTTCTGCAAGACCGTGAAGGCGACCGCGTGGGCCTGATCCTGTTCGGCAGCCAGGCGTACCTGCAGGCACCACTCACCTTCGACCGGCGCACCGTGCGCACCTTCCTTGACGAAGCGCAGATCGGCATCGCCGGCAAAAATACTGCCATCGGTGACGCCATTGGCCTGGCGGTCAAGCGCCTGCGCCAACGGCCGGCCCAAAGCCGGGTGCTGGTGCTGATCACCGACGGCGCCAACAACGGTGGGCAAATCCACCCGCTGACCGCTGCTCGCCTGGCCGCCCAGGAAGGGGTACGCATCTACACCATCGGCATCGGCGCCAACCCCGACGCCAGTGGCACACCTGGCCTGCTTGGCCTCAACCCGAGCCTGGACCTGGATGAAGCCTCACTCAAGGAAATCGCCGACATCACCCACGGTGCCTATTTCCGTGCCCATGACGGCGCCGAGCTGGACGCCATCGGCGACGCCCTTGATCAGTTGGAGCCGGTAGCCCAGCAACCGACCCAGGCACGCACGGCCCAGGCCCTCTACGCCTGGCCCCTGGCCCTGGCCCTGCTGCTCAGCGTGCTGCTGGTGGTGGCCGTGCAATGGCCCGACAACCTGCTACAACGGCTGCTGCGCAAGCCGCGGTTCCTGCAGCCGCACCCGGAATGGCGCCAGCGCCTGAAGCGCCTGCGCCTGAGGAGGCGGCGATGATCGATCTGTGGCCCCAATGGCTGCGCCCACTGTGGTTGCTGGCCGTGCCCCTGCTCGGCTGGCTGCTGTACAAGCTGTGGCACAGGCGCAAGCGCGCCGGGCGCTGGCAGATGATCTTGCCGCCCGCCTTCCATGGCGTATTGCTGGGCGGTGGCAGCGGCAGCACCAGCAAGCTGCCGTGGATAGCACTGGGCCTGGCCTGGGCGCTGGTGGTCCTGGCCCTGCTCGGGCCCAGCTGGCAACGCGTGGAAGAAAGCCGCCAACGCCCGGCCGACCCGCTGGTGATCTTGCTGGAGCTGACCCCACAGATGCTCGCCGAAGACAGCCCGCCCAACCGCCTGGAACAGGCCCGGCGCAAGGTCCTCGACCTGCTCGAACACCGCCGCGACAGCCAGACCGCGCTGGTGGTGTACGCCGGCTCGGCGCACACCCTGGTGCCGCTGTCCGATGACCTGGCCACCACCCGCAACCTGCTGGAGTCCATCGACCCGTCGATCATGCCAAAACCCGGCCAGCGCGCCGACCTGGCCGTGCAAAAGGGCCTGGCCCTGCTGGCCCAGAGTGGCCTGGGCCAAGGCCGCTTGCTGCTGATCGGCTCGTCGCTGAGCGCCCCGGAACGCCAAGGCATCAGCCAGGCACTCGGCCGCCAGGGCCCGAGCTTGCTGATGCTGGGTATCGGCAGCCGCGAAGGCGCCCCGGTGCGCCAGGCCAGCGGCGAATACCTCAAGGACGACCAGGGCGGAATCTTGCTGCCTCGGCTGGACAGCGCCAGCCTCAAGGGCTTCATCAGCGGCACTGGCGGGCGCTACCGGCATGCCCGCATCGACGACCTCGACCTGCGCGGCCTGGGCCTGTTCGACAACCCCCGCACCGCGCGCAATGACGGCCAGACCCTGCAACTGGACAGCTGGGCCGACCAGGGTTACTGGCTGCTGATCCCGTTGCTGTTGCTGGCTGCCTGTGCCGGCCGACGCGGCTGGCTGTTCTGCCTGCCACTGCTGCTGGTCCTGCCACAGCCCAGCCAGGCGTTCGAGTTCAACGACCTGTGGCTGCGCCCCGACCAGCAAGGCCAGCGCCTGCTGGAGCAAAACCGCCCGGCCAGCGCCGCACGCCACTTCCAGGACCCGCAGTGGCGCGGCATGGCCCTGTACCAGGCCGGCGACTATGCCGGTGCCGCCGAGGCGTTTTCCCAAGGCGATACCGCCGCCGCCCACTACAATCGAGGCAATGCCCTTGCCCGCAGCGGTGAACTGGAAGCCGCCCTGGACGCCTACGAGCAAGCCCTGGAGCGCCAGCCAGACCTGCAGCCCGCGCTGGACAACCAGGCGCTGGTGCAACAAATGCTGCAACAGCGCGAGGCCAAGGCCGAAGAGCAGCCGGCCAACAGCGATGCCCAAGGTACCCCCGGCAGCGAAACCGAGGGCAACAGCAGCTCGGCCAGCAGCCCCGCCCAGGGCACGCCCGGCAGCGACGAACAAGCCAACGCCGAACAGCCCGGTGAAAGCAGCAATAACAGCCAGGCCGCGCCCGGCAACCAGGCGGGTGCTGACGACGACGTCATCCAGCCGCCACAGCGCCCGGTGTCGACCAACCTCGACACCGAACAGCGCCAGGCCCTGGAACAATGGCTGCGGGAGATCCCCGATAACCCGGCGGAGCTGCTGCGGCGCAAATTCTGGTATGAACAGCAATTGCATCAGGAAACCCCACGATGAGTCGCTTCGGCGTCTTTCTGCTCACCCTGCTATGGGCCGTGCTGGCCCAGGCCGAGCCGCTGCTGCAAGCCAGCGTTGACCGCACCCGCCTGGAAGCTGGCGAGAGCCTGGAGCTGACCCTGGAAAGCCAGGACGTCACCCAGTTCGGCAAGCCCGACCTGCAAGCCCTGGAAGGCGACTTTGAAGTGCGTGGCACGCGCCAGCTGAACAGCCTGCACACCCTCGACGGCGAAACCCGCGCAAGCACCCGCTGGATCATCACCCTGCTGCCACGGCGCAGCGGCAGCCTGCGTATCCCCGAACTGCAGCTGGGCCAGTCGCACAGCCAGGCCATCGAACTGCAAGTGCTGCAGGCCGATGCCAATCGCCAGGACAGCGCCTCGCAAGTGTTCATCGAAGCGACCCTGGACAGCAGCGATGTCTACGTCCAGGCCCAGGCCGTGCTGACCCTGCGCATCTACCATTCGGTGGCGCTGTACGACGACAGCAACCTCAGCCCCCTGCAACTGGAGAACGCCAAGGTCGAACCACTGGGCGAATCGCGCACGTATGAAAAGGAAATCAACGGCGTGCGTCATGGCGTGATCGAAACCCGCTATGCGGTGTACGCCCAGCAAAGCGGCAGCCTCGACATTCCACCGCTGACCTTTACCGCCACTGCTGCCGCCAGCAACGACGAAGCCTCACAGGCCAATGGCACGGCCCGCGCCGGCCGCCAGGTGCAGGTCAGTTCGCTGCCCTTGCGCCTGAACGTGCGGCCGATTCCCGCGGCCTGGCCCGCTGGCGTACCGTGGCTGCCAGCCCGCAGCCTGACCCTGGAAGAGCACTGGAACCCCGACCCGGGCAGCCAGCAAGTGCAGATTGGCGACTCGCTGACGCGCAACATCACCTTGCGTGCCGAGGGCTTGTCCAGCACCCAACTGCCGCCGCTGCCCGCCACAGAAATCATCGGCCTGCGCCGCTACCCCGACCAGCCGCTGCTGCGCAACGAAATCAGCGAGCGCGGCATGACCGCCAACCGCGAAGAGCGCGAAGCCCTGGTGCCGACCCACGCAGGTGCGCTGACCTTGCCGGCACTGGAAGTGGCATGGTGGAACACCCGCGAAGACCATCTGGAACACAGCAGCCTGCCAGCGCGCACATTGAACGTGCAAGACAACCCGGCGCTGAGCGCAGACACCCCGGTGGGCGACAACAGCAGCGCCAGCACCCTGCTGTGGCCTTGGCAACTGGCCACACTGCTGTTCGCCCTGACCACCGTGCTGGGCTTCGCCCTGTGGTGGCGTGCCCGCTCGCGGCCAGCGGTGCTGCGCGCGGCGCAAAACGGGCCAAGCCCGCGCACATTGCTGGACGACCTCAAGCGTGCATGCCAGGCCAACGACCCACAGGCCACACGCCAGGCGCTGGATGCATGGGCCCGGCAACAGCCGGAAACCCTGGCCGAGATGGCCGCGCGTTTCGTGCCGTTGTCGGATGCGCTGGATGGGCTGAACGGGGCGCTGTACAGCGAAACAGGGCAGTATTGGCAGGGTGAGGATTTGTGGCGGGCGATTGGCACCATTCCGCCGGCTGAGCAGGTGTTGCTGCCGACGAGTGACAGCGGCAGCTTGCCGCCGCTCTATCCCAAGTAGGCCACCAGGGTGTTCGCCACAAGGTTTTCAGCGCCTGTGAGATCGAGCGCCGCGCGGGCGGCGCTCGATCTCACAGCCGCCAAACATCTCCAGGCAGGCACCTCTCAGCCCCAACCTTGGGTTACCATACCGCCCTTTCCCCGCTTGTCCGACTCGACACCAACAGGTCATCCATGCGTCTGTTTCATACCTCCGACTGGCACCTGGGCCAAAGCCTGCACGGCCAGGAACGCGACTTCGAACACGCCTGCTTCCTCGAGTGGCTGCTCGGCCAGCTGCGCCTGCGCCAGCCCGATGCGCTGCTGATTGCCGGCGACATCTTCGACACGGTCAACCCGCCGGTCAAAGCCCAGGAGCGCCTCTACGACTTCATCGTCCAGGCCCATGAGCAACAGCCCAAGCTGGATATCGTGATGATCGCCGGCAACCACGACTCCGGCTCGCGCATCGAGCTGCCCGCCGCATTGATGCGGCGCCTGCGCACCCATGCCCTGGGCCGTGTGCACTGGCTGGACGAAGGCCAGCTGGATGCCGAGCGCCTGTTGATCCCACTGACCAACGGCCGCGGCAAGGTCGCCGCATGGTGCCTGGCCCTGCCCTTCCTGCGCCCGGCCGAGGTCACCGGCCCGAGCCTGGGCGACGACTACCTGCAAGGCATCACCCAGGTCCACCAGCAACTGATCACCGCCGCGCAAGCCAAGCGCAAGAAAGACCAGGCGCTGATCGCCATCAGCCATGCGCACATGGCCGGTGGCTCGGTGTCGGAAGACTCGGAGCGCAGCCTGATCATCGGCAACGCCGAGGCACTGCCGGCCAAGCTGTTCGACAAGGCCATCAGCTATGTCGCCCTGGGCCACCTGCACAAACCGCAGAAGGTCAACCGCGAAGAACGCATCCGCTACAGCGGCTCGCCGATCCCGCTGTCCTTCGCCGAAATCAACTACCCGCACCAGGTGCTGGAAGTGGAGCTGGACGGCACCGAACTGGTCAGCGTCGAACCGCGCCCGGTACCGCGCGCGGTGGCCCTGCAACGGGTTGGCCCGGCACCCTTGGGCGAACTGCTGCAACAGCTGGCCGACCTGCCCGTGATCGACCTGCTCGAAGACCCCAACCGCCAGCCCTGGCTGGAGGTGCGGGTGATACTGGACGAGCCGCAACCCGACCTGCGCCAGCAGATTGAAACTGCACTGGAAGGCAAGGCCGTGCGGCTGATCCGCATCAGCGCCGAATACGCCGGCCGCAATAACGCCGAAGACGATGACCTGGCCTTTGTCGAGCTTTCCCAGATGACCCCGCAAGACCTGTTCAGCCGCGCCTGGGAGCAGGCTTACGGCAACCCCGCAGATGAGCAGGCGCTGGCCGACTTTGCCCTGCTGTTGCAGGACGTGCAGCAGGAAGAGGAGCAGCCATGAAGATTCTCGCCATTCGCCTGAAGAACCTGGCATCGCTGGCCGGCCCGGTCGAAATCGACTTCACCGCAGAGCCCTTGGCCAGCGCTGGCCTGTTCGCGATCACCGGGCCAACGGGGGCCGGCAAAAGCACCCTGCTCGACGCCCTGTGCCTGGCGTTGTTTGGCACAGTGCCACGCCTGAACGACATCGGCCGCGAGGCCAAGGTGCCCGACGCCGACGGCGAAATCCCCACCTACGACCCGCGTAACCTGCTGCGCCGTGGCACCGGCAGTGGCTTTGCCGAGGTCGACTTCGTCGGCATCGACGGCCGCCGCTACCGCGCCCGCTGGGAAGCCAACCGCGCCCGCGACAAGGCCAACGGCAAGCTGCAACACAGCCGCCAGAGCTTCTACGACCTGGACAGCGAACAGGTGCTGGGCAGTGGCAAGAACGAATACAAGCAACTGGTCGAGGCCCGCCTTGGCCTGAACTTCGAGCAGTTCACCCGTGCGGTAATGCTGGCCCAGAGCGAGTTCGGCGCTTTCCTCAAGGCGGACGACAAAGAGCGCAGCGAGCTGCTGGAAAAACTCACCAATACCGCCATCTACACCCGCCTTGGCCAGCGTGCCTTCAGCAAGGCCCGTGAAGCCGGCGAGGCCCACAACGCCCTCAAGGAGCGCGCCAGCCACCTGCTGCCGATGGCCGCCGAAGCCCGCACCGACCTTGACCAGCGCCTGGAGCAGGCGCAGCAGCAGTTCAAGGCCGACCAGGCTGGCGAGCGCCAACTGGAACAGCAACGCAACTGGCTGAATGAACAACGCCAGCTGCAGGCCCAACATGCCGAAGCCGGCACCGCGCTACAGGCCGCCGAACAAAGCTGGCAGCAACTGGCCGAACCCCGCCTGGCCCTCGTTCGCCTGGAGCGCCTGGCCCCCCAGCGCCACCAGTTCCACCGCCAGCAGGCGCTGACTGCGCAACTGGCACCCGTGGCCGCGAAAATCGCTGAGCAACAGCAGCAGCAAGCCGAGCTGCAGGTGCGCACCCTTGAGCTCGAACAGGCGCTGGCCGCCGCACGCCAGGCGCTTGCCGACAGCCAGGCCCAGCATGGCGAAAACGCACCGCGCCTGCGCCAGGCCTTTGCCGCCCAGGACAACCTGGCGCGCCTGGACCAGGAACTGGCCGCGCAGCGCAGCACCAGCCAACACGCTGAACAGCAGGTCGCCGACGGCCAGCAGCAGTTGCAGCAGCTTGAAGACAACCAGCAGCGCAGCCTGCAGCAACTGGCCCAGATCGACACCGCGCTGGCCGACAGCCAGCACCTGGCAGGCCTGGCAAATGCCTGGCACGCCTACCTGCCACAGCTGAAGCAGGTAATGCTGATCGGTGGGCGCCTGGCCAAAGGCCGTGAAGAACTGCCCGGCCTTCAGGCCCAGGCCAGCCAGGCCAATACACACTTGCAGGCCGAGCGCGACGCCTACGACCTGCTGTTCCGCGAAGCCAAGGCCGAACCGCAGGCCCTTGCCGAGCAAATCGACCTGCTCGGTGGCATGCTGCAGGATAACCGCAAGCAGCAGCGCGCCGTCGAAGAACTGTCGCGCCTGCATGGCCGTGAACAAGAGCTGCGCCAGCAGCTGCATGCCGTGCGCGAACGGCAGCAGCAGGCCATGCAGCAACGCCAGCAACTGATTACCGAAGGCACCGCCGCCAAGGCCGAGCTGGAAGCCGCCGAGCAAGCGCTGAACCTCACCCGCCAGCTGCTGGAACGCCAGCGCCTGGCGCGCAATACCAGCGTCGAAGAACTGCGCGGCCAACTGCGCGATGGCGAACCGTGCCCCGTGTGCGGCAGCGCCGAGCACCCGTTCCATCAACCCGAAGCGCTGCTGCAAAGCCTGGGTCGCCACGATCAGGCCGAAGTAGACGCCGCGCAGCAGCAGGTCGAAACCCTCGGCAGCAAGCTGGTAGAGCTGCGTACCCAGCTGGGCGTGATCAACGCCCAGCTCAAGGACTACCAGCAACAACAGCAGCAACTGGGCGAACAGCTGCAACCGTTGGTGGCCGAGGTACAGGCGCACAGCCTGTGGCCTGCCCTCGCCCCGCAGGACGACAAGGCCCGCAGCACCTGGCTCGACAGCCAGCTGCGGCGTCTTGAAGAAGAAATCAGTCAGGACCAGAAGCGCCAGAGCGCCCTGCTCGCCCTGCAAAAAGATGCATCCCGCCTCAACCAGCAGTTGCAGGCCGCCCATGAAGCGCAACAGCAGGCCCAGCGCCACCTGGAGCACCAGCACCAGGCCCTGGCCACCGACGAACAGCAACTGCAGCAAAGCCTGAACGACCTGACCGGCGTGCTGCCTGAGGAGGCCGTCAAGGCCCTTAACGACGACCCGGCCAATGCTTTCCTCGCCCTGGACCAGCAGATTGCCCAGCGCTTGCAACAACTGGAGCAACGCAAGGACGAACAGGAAGAACAACAAGCCCGCCAGGCCCAGTTGGACAAGCTGCGCGACCAGCAACAAGCGCGTGTGCAAGGCCAACAGCAATTGCAGCAGAATCTGGCCGCCCTCGACGCGCAACGCCAGCAAGCCCAGGCCTCGCTCGGCGAACTGCTCGGCGAACATGCCAGCGCCGAAGCTTGGCAACAACACATGGACTGCGCGCTGGAACATGCCCGCGCCCTCGACGCCGACACCGCACAACGCCTGCAAGACCTGCGCACCCAGGGTGTGCAACTGGCCAGTGAGCTCAAGGCCAACGCCCAGCAGCAACAGGCGCTGGACGCCGAGTGCCAGCAGTTACAAGGGCAGATCGCCCAGTGGCGCAGCGAGCATCCGGAACTGGATGACGCAGGCCTGGATCGCCTGCTGGCCATGGACGATGCGCAAGTCAGTGAACTGCGCCAGCACCTGCAAAACGCCGAGAAAGCCATCGAACAAGGTCGCGTATTGCTGCAGGAACGTGAACAACGCCTGCAACAACACGCCGCACAAATGACCGTGGACACCTCGGCCGAAGCCCTGGAGCAAGCCCTGACCGAGCTGCGCGAGCGCCTGGCCGGCCACGAGCAGCAATGCGCCGAACTGCGCGCACAGCAGGCCGACGACCAGCGTCGCCAGCAGGCACACCAGGCGTTGGCGGCAGAAATCGAACAGGCCCATCAGCAATGGCAACGCTGGGCCCGCTTGAACGCACTGATCGGTTCGGCCTCGGGCGATGTGTTCCGCAAGATCGCCCAGGGTTACAACCTCGACCTGCTGCTGCACCACGCCAACACCCAGCTGCGCCAGCTGGCCCGCCGCTACCGCCTCAAGCGCGGCGGCAGCGCCCTCGGCCTGCTGGTGCTGGACACCGAAATGGGGGACGAACTGCGCTCGGTGCACTCGCTGTCGGGCGGGGAAACCTTCCTGGTCTCGCTGGCCCTGGCCCTGGGCCTGGCCTCGATGGCCTCCAGCACCCTGCGCATCGAATCGCTGTTCATCGACGAAGGCTTCGGCAGCCTCGACCCCGAGTCGCTGCAACTGGCCATGGACGCCCTCGACGGCTTGCAGGCTCAGGGCCGAAAAGTGGCGGTGATTTCCCACGTGCAGGAAATGCACGAGCGCATCCCGGTGCAGATCCAGGTGCGTCGCCAAGGCAATGGCCTGAGTGACGTGGAGGTGTGCGGGTGATCCTCTACTCGTTCCGCCGCTGCCCCTGGGCCATGCGCGCGCGCCTGGCCTTGCGTTATGCCGGGTGCGAGGTGGAAATCTGTGAGGTGGCGATGAAGAACAAGCCGGCAGCACTGCTGGCCTTGTCGCCCAAGGGCACGGTGCCGGTGCTGGATACCGGTGCCGGAGTACTGGAAGAAAGCCTGGACATCATGCGCTGGGCGTTGACGCAAAACGACCCGCAGGGCTGGCAGCTACAGGCTGACCCTGTGGCCGCGCAGCAAGCTGAAGCCCTGATTGCTCGCAATGACAGCACATTCAAGGCGCAGGTGAACCTGTACAAGTATGCCGAACGCTACCCGGAGCACTCCCGCGAGCATTACCGCCAGCAGGCTGAAACCTGGCTGGCGGAGCTCGAAGGCCTGCTGGCCGGCCGGCCCTACCTGCTGGCCGACCACCCGAGCATTGCCGATGCCGCGTTGCTGCCCCTGATGCGCCAGTTTGCCGGGGTCGAACCGCAGTGGTTCGCCGAGGCGGCTTATCCGCGGGTGCGGAGCTGGCTGGAGGGGTGGTTGGCTTCGGAGCTGTTCAGGTCAGTCATGGCCAAATGAGTTCACGCGATCCCTCGTAGGAGACCGCACAAGGCTCAGTGCTGCTGTTTGCCACTCAACGCCGCATGGAAATTGGCACTCTGGCGCAGGTACTGCTCGGTGTAGCTGTGGGTGGCAGAAGCCTTGCTGCTGTCGGCATGGGCATGCGCCGGCAGTACGACCGATGCGGAAATGGCGGATGCGGCAATAACCGGGAAGAGATTGAAGTTCATCTGGGCTGACCTCGACGGCGGTGGTTTGACGGTGGCCCGTTTGGGCCTTGGGTCAAACTTACGCCGCCGAGGCCGCACGCAAAAATTCATTGCGGCAGTACCGATTATCACGCTGATCGATATCACTCGATGAACTTGAGGTCCGACGGTGCATCCTGCTGCAGCGTCTGCACCGTCTCCAGCAGCTTGCCACTGCGCGGATCGCGACGTATCACCACGATCTGGTTGCTCTTCTGGTTGGCCACCAGCAGGAAGTTGTCACTCGGGTCCAGGGCAAACTCCCGAGGGTGATCGCCTTCTACCGGGCGACGCTGCAGGAACGTCAACTGGCCATCCTGCTTGCCTACGCTGAACACCACAATTTCATTGGCCGTGCCACGGTTGCTCACGTACAGGAAGCGCCCGTCGGCCGACAGGTGCAAGCCACCTGCTGCCTTCGCTGCGGCCTCCTGGCGCTCGGTCAGGGGTAAGCGCTGGCGTTCAATCAGGTTGCCGTCCTGCACATCGAACATCACCACTTCGGCGTTCATTTCCAGGGTGAGGTAGGCGTGCCGGCCCTTGGCGTCGAACAGCAGGTGACGCGGCCCGCTGCCCGGCGGCAAGGCCACGGACGCAGGTATCGCCGCTGTCAGCGGGTGGTCCGCACTGGCACCGTCGTAGCGGTAGATGAACACCTTGTCGGCACCCAGGTCGCTGGCATACAGGTGCTGGCCATCCGGCGACAGCACCAGCGAATGCACGTGGGCACCGGCCTGGCGCTCAGGGTTGACCCCGCTCGCCTTATGCCGGGCCTGTTGCACCACGGGCTTGAGCGTGCCGTCCCTGGTAACCGGGATCACCACCAGGCTGCCACCGGGGTCAGGGTTGACCGCGTAGTTGGCCACGAACAGGTAGCGCTGGTCACGGCTGAGGCTGGCGTGGGTGGGCTCGTCGCCCTGGGTGGCCACTTGGTTGAGCGGCTTGATTTCGCCTTTGCTGCTGATGCTGAAACTGCTGGCATGGCCCTGCGGGGTCTCATTCACCGTAAACAGCTGACGCTGGTCGGCCGACAGCACCAGCCAGGAAGGGCTGACGCTCTTCACCACCTGCAGGGGCGTGGAGTCGATACGGCCGGCCTTGTCGTCGAACTGATACCGGTAGATGCCCTGGCTGGCACCATCGGTATAGCTGCCCACCAGCAAGGTAGCGGCGTGGGAATTGATCGTGAGGCTCATCAGGCTAGCGGTCAGCAGGCTCGTCCAGGTCCGGTTCATCTTGGTCATCATCCGGGGCGCGAAAGGCACTCATACAGACTAGCCGATGCTCGCCGTTGGCATCGTTGAGTTGCCATTCATCACCGGTGGCAATAGCCGCAGCGACTTGTTCGGGGGTGAAGGACCAGCGACGCAGCTGGCAGCCGTCCATGCATTCGACAGTGAGACCGGATGCGTCGGCGGTGAAATCGAAGGCGTGCAGGCCGTCGATCAGGAGCATGTCGCAGGACTGCAGGGCGGTGGCGAGGGGGGACATGGGGGTACCTGTGGGAGATGTGGCGGCATTATAACCCTTGTGCTGCGAATGGGCCGCAAAGCGGCCCCTTGCGATTCAGTGGGCGAAAATCGAGCCCCCCTCCTTGCCCACCATCTTCTCCGGCTTTATCAGGAACCGTGCCAGCGCCGGCAGCAGCCACAGCGCGCCAAACATGTTCCACAGCAGCATGAAGGTCAGCATCAGCCCCATATCAGCCTGGAACTTGATTGCCGAGAAGATCCAGGTGCACACGCCGATGGCCAGGCACAAGCCAGTGAACAGCACGGCTTTACCCGTCGAACGCAGGGTCTGGTAATAGGCCTCCTGCAACGGCAGCCCGGCACGCAGGAAACTTTCCAGCCGGCTGTAGATGTAGATGCCGTAATCCACGCCAATCCCCACGCCCAGCGCCACTACCGGCAAGGTCGCCACCTTCACCCCGATGCCCATGTAGGCCATCAGCGCATTGCCCAGCACCGAGGTCAGTACCAGCGGCAGGACGATGCAGAGGGTGGCGGCGAACGAGCGGAAGGTGATCAGGCACATCACTGCCACACAGATGTACACCAGGGTCAGGATGGTCAGCTCGGCCGACTTGATCACCTCGTTGGTCGCTGCCTCGATCCCGGCGTTGCCCGCCGCCAGCAGGAACTGCAGGCCTTCCTTGTTGTGGCTGTCGGCAAACGCCTTGGCCGCGGCAGTAACCCGCTCCAGGGTCTCGGCCTTGTGGTCGTTGAGGAACACCAGCACCGGCGCCAGCGAGCAGTCACCGTTGTAAAGGCCATCTGCACGGGCGATGGAGTTGTTGAGGATGTCCGGGTTACGCGACAGGGTTTCCCATTTCAGGCTGCCCTCGTTCATGCCCTTGATCACCTGCTTGGACACGGTCACCAGGGAAATCGCCGACTGTACACCCGGGGTGTTCTGCATGGTCCACATCAGCTCGTCGATCGGCGCCATGGTCGAGTGGACCGAGCACTGCTCCGGCGGGGTCTTGACCATGATCACCAGCACGTCGGAACTGGTCGAGTAGTTGCTGATGATGAAGCTGTTGTCCTGGTTGTAGCGCGAGTCGGGGCGCAGCTCCGGCGCGCCCTGGTCGAGGTCTCCGATCTTCAGGTTCTGGCTGTACCACAGGCCGCCGGCGAAGGCGACCAGCGCCAGGGTTACAGACACCGGCGCCACCTTGGCACTGGCGAAGTTCGACAACAGGCGCCAGAACGGGTGCTCGCGGGTGGCGTCCTTCTTGCTGCGCTCGATGGCCTTCTTGCTGATGCCAACGTAGGAAATAGCCACCGGCAACAGGATCAGGTTGGTGAATACGATCACCGCCACGCCGATGGACGCACCGATGGCCAGCTCGCGGATCACCCCGATATCGATGATCAGCAGGGTGATGAAGCCCACCGCGTCGGCGAGGATGGCGATCATGCCCGGCAGGAACAGCTGGCGGAAGGTGCGCCTGGCCGCCGTGAGGGCGTTGTCGGCGTCACTCGACTGCAAGGCGATGCCGTTGATCTTCTGCACCCCGTGGGAAATGCCGATGGCGAAGATCAGGAACGGTACCAACATCGAGTAAGGGTCCAGGCCAAAGCCCACCGCATGCATCAGCCCAAGCTGCCAGACCACCGCCACCAGGGTGGTGATGAGCACGGCAATGGTGCTGCGGATGCACCAGGTGAACCAGTACAGCAGCACCCAGGTAATGGCCAGGGCGACGCCGAAGAACATCGCCACCATCACCAGGCCATCAATCAGGTCACCGACCTTCTTGGCAAAGCCGACAATGTGGATTTTCACATTGGGGTTCTGCGCCTGGAACTTGTCGCGGATCTTCTCTTCCAGCAGGTGCGAGAATTGCTGGTAGTCCAGCTTCACCTGCTTACCCGGGTCCTGCGGATCGGGGTAGCTCTCCAGCAGCGGTACGTCGACGATGCTGGACTTGAAGTTGTTACCCACCAGGCGCCCAACCTGGCCGGACTTGAGCACGTTGTCGCGCAGGGTATCGAGGCTGTCCTGTGAGCCGTTGTAGGTGTTGGGGATTACCTCGCCACCGGAAAAGCCCTCTTCGGTCACCTCGCTCCAGCGCACGCTGGGGCTCCACAGCGACTTCAGCCCGGCACGGTCGACGCCGGGGATGTAGAACACCTCGTCGTGGACCTGGCGCAGGGTCTCCATGTAGTCCTTGTCGAAGATGTCGCCATTCACCGCCTCGACCGAAATGCGTACGGTGTTGCCGAGGTTGGCCAGGTCGTTGCGGTGCTCCATCATCTGCTCGATGAACGGGTGCTGCAGCGGGATCATCTTCTCGAAGCTGGTGGACGGGCGAATCTGCGTGGCCTGCCAGAACAGGAAAATGCTCACCAGCACGCACAGCGCGATGACCACGGGGCGGTTGTTGAAGATCAGGCGTTCGAGCAGCGTGGCCTTGTCCTGGTGGTGCGGGTGCATGGTAATGCTCTCCCTGCTGGTCATTGGCTCGCCCCCTCGGCACCCTGGGCATCCGCCAGGTGTACACCGCCCTGCCCTACCAGCAGCAGGCCGCCATTGGCCAGGCCGCTGACGCCAGCCAGGGCGATGCGGTCGGCACGGTTGTACACGCTGAAGGTCTGGCCGCCATCGGCACTGCGCAGCACGCTGCCGCCGTTGCCGACCAGCACCAGGGTGCCATCATCGAGAAGCGTAGCGCTTGCCAGGCCGAATTCGAGGTTGCCGCGCGCGACCTTGAGCTCGATCGGCTGCCAGCTGTCGCCAAAATCGGTGGAACGGAACAGGTTGCCTCGCAGGCCATACGCCAGCAGGGCGTTCGGCTGGGCGGTGCCGATCACGCCGAACAGCGAGCCCTCGTAAGGGCCCTGGACTTTGGACCAGGTCTGGCCGTTGTCGGCGGAGCGGAACATGCCACCCTGCTCGCCTACGATGAACAGGCCGGCGTCACGCACCCGGGCGATACCGTTCAGGTGCAACTGGTCAGGGTTGTCCAGGCGCTCGGCCACGTCCTGCCAGTGCTGACCGCCGTCTATGGTTTCCAGCAAGGCGCCGTAGGCACCCACGGCAAAGCCGTGCTGGGCGTCAAGGAAGGCAACATCGAGCAAGGGCGCTTCGCGGGCGAGGTCTTCGAACTGCTTGCTCCAGGTGGCCCCGCCGTCGTTGCTGGCGAGGATCTGCGCATCGTGGCCGACCGCCCAGCCGCGCTTGTCATCGAGGAAGAACACGGCGGTGAGCAGCTGCCGGGTGGGGACCCGGGCCTGGGTCCAGGTGCTGCCCTGGTCGTCGGAGAACAGAATGTGGCCGCGATCACCCACCACCACCAGGCGCTTGCCGGCATGGGTGGCGTCGATCAACAGGCTTTGGCTGGCCTTGGCGGATTCGGTGGAGTATTCGTCGGCGGCGGCGGCCTGGGCACTGTCGGCCCACACCCCCAAAGCCAGTGCCAGCACTGCGCTGGCCGCCCATGGCCAGGCACCACGCCTGGCTGGCGCCCGTAGCGGTTCCCTCATGACTGCCCCCTTGTTGTGTTCTTGTTGGTGGGTCAATGCATTGCAGGTACTGCGAAAAGCCTGATCTAGAGGCCTGCAATAGCTTGAGGGGATCGTAGCGGGGATGTTGGCGGGGATACAACGGGCGGGGTGTTATGTTTTGTTGTCGGCCCAAAAAGCTTCGCGGGTAAACCCGCTCCCACAGGTGCTACACCGTCCATGAAAACGGTGAAGTACCTGTGGGAGCGGGTTTACCCGCGAAGAGGCCGGCACTGACTACAGAAAACTCAAGCCAGGCTCTTGCTCACCACTTCATACACATCACTGGACAGCTCACCCGAAGCCAGAATCCGCTCCAGCTCACCCTTCATCAGCGCCTGACGCGCAGCGTCATATTTGCGCCAGCGGGTCAGCGGTGCCAGTTGACGCGAAGCAATCTGCGGGTTCAGCGCATTCAGCTCGATCACCAGGTCCGCCAGGAAACGGTAGCCCGAGCCATCTGCCGCATGGAAGTTGACCAGATTCTGCCCGGCAAACGCACCCACCAGTGCACGTACCTTGTTCGGGTTCTTCAGGGTGAACGCCGGGTGCTGCATCAACGCCTTGACTCGCGCCAGCCCGCCCGGCAGCGCGCTGGCCGCCTGCACGCTGAACCACTGGTCCATGACCAGCGGGTTGTCCTTGAAGTGCTCGGCAAAGGCTTCCAGGGCTTTGGCCCGCTCGGCTTCGAACGGCGAATTCACCAGCACCGCCAGGGCGGTGAGGCGTTCGGTCATGTTGTCGCACTGATCGAACTGCTCCAGGGTCGCTTCCAGCACCTGCGGCTTGCCGCTCTGCATCAGGTACGACAGGGCGATGTTCTGCAGGCTACGGCGCGCGAAGTGCTCGGCAGAGGCCACGTAGGCAGTGTTGCGCGACACGTCACGGTTGGCCTGGTAGCGCGCCCACAGGGGGTCGAACAGCTGTGCGGCGATCTGCTGGCGGGCGAACTCACGGGCAGCGTGGATGGCGTCGACGTCGGCCACCTGGCTGATTTCGGTGAGGTAGGCCTCGCCCGGCAGCGAAAGCATTTCGGCAACCATGGCCGGGTCCAGCGACGCGTTACCCAGCACGGTGCCCAAGGCCGTGATCAGGCGCTGGTCGAGTTTCAGGGCTTCGCCGCGTTGATGCTGGCCGATCAGTTCTTGCAGTACCTGCACCGACAGCTGCTGGCCCGCTTCCCAGCGGTTGAAGCCGTCGCTGTCGTGCTGCATCAGGAACATCAGCTGGTCGCGGTCGTAAGGGAAGCTGAGCTTCACCGGCGCACTGAAGCCGCGCAGCAGCGAGGGCAGCGGCTTGGCCTGGACACCTTCGAAGGTGAAGGTCTGCTCGGCCTCGGTCACCGACAGCACGCGGCTGGTGCCGCCAGCAGCGGCTTCACCGGCCAGGCGCAGCGGCAGGTCATTGCCTTCGGCGTCCAGCAGGCCCAGCTCGACCGGGATCACGAACGGCAGCTTCTCGGCCTTGTCCGGGGTTTGCGGGCAGCTCTGGCGGAAGGTCAGGCTGTAGGTCTGCGCAGCAGCATCATAGGCTTCGCTGACTTCCAGGCGCGGGGTACCGGCCTGGCTGTACCAGCGCTTGAACTGGGTGAAGTCGACGCCGTTGGCGTCTTCCATGGCCTTGATGAAGTCGTCGGTGGTCACCGCCTGGCCATCATGGCGTTCGAAGTACAGGTCGCTGCCTTTGCGGAAGCCTTCGTTACCCAGCAAGGTACGGACCATACGCACCACTTCGGCGCCCTTCTCGTACACGGTCAGGGTGTAGAAGTTGGAGATCTCGATGAAGCTGTCCGGGCGCACGGGATGGGCCATGGGGCCGGCGTCTTCGGCGAACTGGTGGGTGCGCAGGTAGGCGACGTCTTCGATGCGCTTGACCGTGCGCGAGTTCATGTCGGCGCTGAACTCGGCATCGCGGAACACCGTGAAGCCTTCTTTCAGCGACAGCTGGAACCAGTCACGGCAGGTGACACGGTTACCCGACCAGTTGTGGAAATACTCGTGGGCGACCACGCCTTCGACGCGCTGGTGCGCGGCATCGGTGGCGGTTTCGGCACGGGCCAGCACACAGCTGGAATTGAAAATGTTCAGGCCCTTGTTTTCCATGGCGCCCATGTTGAAGTCGTTGACCGCAACAATCATGAAGATGTCCAGATCGTACTCGCGGCCGTAGACTTCTTCGTCCCAGCGCATGGACTTCTTCAGGCTGACCATGGCGTGGTCGCACTTGTCGAGGTTTTCGGGCTCGACATAGATGCGCAGCATCACATCGCGGCCAGACTGACGTGTGAAGTTGTCCTCGACGCACCACAAGTCACCGGCCACCAGCGCGAACAGGTAGGCCGGCTTCCTGAACGGGTCTTCCCAGGTTGCCCAGTGGCGGCCATCTTCAGCCGGCCCGCTGCCGGTCGGGTTGCCGTTCGACAACAGCACCGGGTAGCGATGCTGCTCGGCAATCACCGTGGTGGTGAAGGTGCTCATCACGTCCGGGCGGTCGAGGTAGTAGGTGATCTTGCGGAAGCCCTCGGCCTCGCACTGGGTGCAGAACATCTTGCCCGACTTGTACAGGCCTTCCAGCGCGGTGTTGCTCTCGGGGTGGATCTTCACGCTGGTGTCGAGGGTGAACTGCTCGGCCTTGGGCTGCAGCGTCAGGCTGTCGGCTGCGAGCTGGTAGTCGCCCGCCAGCAGTTCCTGGTCGTCCAGCGCGGCGCGCAGCAGTTCCAGCTGCTGGCCGTCGAGCACCAGCGGCGGCAGGCCGGCACCGCGTGCCGGGTTGCGGCGCATGACCAGTTGCGCGTGAACCAGGGTGTGGTCCTCGAACAGCTCGAAGGTCAGGTGCGTCTCGTCGATCAGGTACTCGGGCGCCTGGTAATCCTTCAGGTAGATCACTTGCGGTTGTTCGGTACGCATGTGCAGGTCCTTTTTACTGGAGCACGGCCAACTGGTAGGCCGTGTACTTGCGAATATTGATCACACCGGTGTCGAAGATCAGGTACTGACCTTTGATACCCAGCAGCGTGCCTTCGGCCACCGGGTCCTTGTCGAGGTTGAAGCTGACGATCTTTTTCGGGTAGGCCTCGACCGGGTACTTCATCTGCACCACTTCGGCGTCGGGCAGCGGCTGGATCGCCTGCAGGCCAAAGCGCCCGTGCAACTCACGCAGGCCATCGGCGCAGGCGTCGAAGATCTGATCACGGATAGCCGGCAAGTCGAGCACCTCGGCATCGCCTTTGAGCAGCGCGCGCCAGTTGGTGCGGTCCGGCACCTGGCTGCGCAGCACGTCTTCGACCAGGCCTGACTGCTGACGGGTAGCCACACGCATGATCGGCAGGGCCTGGCTGGCGCCCTGGTCCAGCCAGCGGGTGGGCAGCTGAGTGGCGCGGGTGATGCCGACCTTGATCCCTGACGAATTGGCCAGGTAGACCACGTGGTCGGTCATGCAGAATTGTTCGCCCCACGACGGCTCGCGGCAGGTGCCAGCGTCGTAGTGGCATTTTTCCGGGGCCATGATGCACACATCGCACTGGGCCAGCTTGGTCATGCACGGGTAGCAGTACCCCTGGCTGAAGCTGGTCTTGGTGCGTTTGCCGCAGTGGTTGCAGTGAATGGCGCCGAGGTATTCCAGGCGCAGGCGCTGGCCGATCAGCGGGTTGACCGGCACCTGCGTGTCATCCAGGCGGAAGCTGTATTGCACCACGGGTGCCTGCAGGCTTACCGCCATTTTGCTCAACGAGCCACGAGCGAGTTCGATCAATGTACCGAGTCCGATTTGAACAGAATGTTGGCGATCGGCGCAGACTTCGATGCGCATTCCTGCGGGCCCATGTAGCCGGTGCGCTGGTCTTCGGGCAGGTTCTGGATCTCCCAGGCGATCACGGCTTGCAGCGACAGCTCTTTTTGCTCGGCGGTGAGCTTGCGGCCGTCGGACCATTTGCCGATTTCCACGGCCAGTTTCAGGCTCTCGTAGATTTCCGGTGTGATGTTTTCAATCATTTGCGCGAAAGTGGACATAGTGTCTCCTGATTCAAGCCGACAGTTTACGCCGGGCCAGCGCCCCACCCAAGAGCCCGGTCAGGCATCCGATGAGCAACCCGCCAACATGGGCGGCGTTGGCGATCTGGCCGAGGCCCAGCGTGCCGACCACACCGGTCAGGCATACCACCAGCCAGATCAGCATCATCACCAGCACGCCCTTTGGCAGGTTGAAGTAACGATTGGGCGCCAGCCACTGATACAGCCAGATATGCCCGAGCAAGCCGTACAGCACGCCAGACAGGCCGCCGAACAGGCTCGGCCCGCTGGTGTAGTGCTGGGCCAGGTTGGACACCAGGCTGAACAGCAGGGTCAGGCCCAGCAGCATCCAGGGGCCCTGGCGCAGTTCGATTCGCTTGCCCAGCTCCCAGTACCACAGGCTGTTCATGGCCAGGTGCAGCACACCGAAGTGCAGCAGCATGGGCGATACCAGGCGCCACCACTGGCCTTCGTCCAGAACTTGCGCCAGCGAGCTGAAATACAGGTAGTCGCCCTGGACGCGGAAGTCGAGGAAGGTGAACCAGCTGATGGTGGTGAAGTTGTCGCCCAGGCTGGTGAGGCCGGCGACGATGAAACACAACAGCAGGGTCAGGGTGGTGACCTTGCAGGCTTTGGCCTGTTCTACCAGGGAGGGCTGTGTGGGGCTATTCGCGGGCATGCTCGCTTGCCCCGGTTCCTCTGCCACCTGGATGTCGGCATTGCCGTCGGGGTAGCGTTGGTAGAGTTGCAGCACGTCTTCAACCAGGGTGTCAGGAGCCCAGAGCACCTGGGCATCGCCGTCCTCGCTCACCCGGTGCGGCACCTGCAGGCGCTGCAGCAGGTGGATGAAGCCGCTGAGGTCGACCGACAGCGGCAGGCGCATCACTTCGATAATGTTCATTGGTTGGCCTGTGGGCGGTCGACGTCGACCCAGACGAACTTGTGCGGGTCGATGCGGGTTTCATCATCCAGCCGGTAGGCGGCCAGCTTGCCGTAGAGCACGGCGCTGTAGTCCAGGCAGGCCAGGTTGGCGCGGATCGGCGCTGGCCGGCCGCTGCGCCAGTAGTGGCCAACGAACAGCAAGGGCTCGTCTTCGGCATAACGCAGCAAGGCGTTCTTCTGGCTGTGGCTGAGCGGGGTACTGGCCACTTCTTCGGGCAGGGCATCGGGCTGGAACACGATGTCGCCGTAGGTTTGCGGGTCTTCTTCCCAGAACTTGGTGCGGAAGAAGGCACGGGTCAGGCCGTCGCCGCCGGTCAGGGTCAGGCCGTCCGGCAGGCGCATGTCGGTGCCGCGCAGCAGGCGGTTGCACACCGTGTCGGCGAAACTGCCACTCACCGCCGAGGCCTGGATGAAGTGTTCATCAATGCGCCCGTCAGGGTATTGCTGGCGCAGCGGCTCGATCAACCGCGGGTCCCAGCAGGCGTGCACCAGGCGGAAGCGCCCGGCGTCGATGAACAGCGGCAGCTGGTAAAACCAGTTGACGAAGTCGTGCCAGTCGCCGGGGTGGTGGGCGAACTGGGTGAGGGTTTCGTCGATCAGCCGTGCGTGGCGTGGCGTGTGCTCGCGCACATAGGCCTTGCCGCTGCCGGGCAGCGCCGGGGTGACCCAGCCCAGGGCGTTGTATTCGTGGTTGCCCATGATGCAGAACGCCTGGCCGGCCTCGACCATGTCATGGACGATGTGCAGCGCCTCGCGAATGCGTGGCCCGCGGTCGACGATATCGCCCAGGAACAGCGCCAAGCGCCTTGGGTGGCGCCACACGCCGGCCACACGCTTGTAACCGAGGGCGTCGAGCAGGCGTTCAAGGGTCAGAGCACAGCCGTGCACGTCACCAATGATGTCGAAACTTCGCGCCGGATCGAGCATCAGTCGTCCCTGCTCCCCAGACGGCTGCCCCAACCCAGTTTGGTGCGGCAGACCTCGTAGTAATTGTGGTCCAGCGGGTGGATAAGGCGCAGCTTCTGCGGTTTCTTGCTCACCGTGATGGTGTCGCCGGGAGCGCAGGTGAAGTGGTTCTGGCCGTCACAGGACACCTGCGGGTAGATCTGCAGGTCCTTGGACACCACGATCTTCAGCTCGCTGTTGCCGTCGACCACGATCGGCCGGCCCGACAGGGTGTGCGGGTACATTGGCACGATGACGATGGCGTCGAGCTTGGGGTGCATGATCGGGCCACCGGCCGACAGCGCGTAGGCGGTGGAACCGGTGGGGGTGGCGACGATCAGCCCGTCGGCCTTCTGGCTGCAGACGAACTGGCCATCGATGTAGATTTCGAACTCGATCATGCGCGTGGACTTGCCCGGGTGCAGCACCACGTCGTTCAGCGCATCACCCTGGCCGATCGCTTCGTGGTGGCGACGCACCTCGGCCTGCAGCAGGAAGCGGTTTTCCACCAGGTAGTGGCCGTCGAGCACTTCGGCAACTTTCTCTTCCAGCTCGTCAGGGCGGATGTCGGTGAGGAAGCCCAAATTGCCACGGTTGATGCCCAGCACCGGAATGTTGTGCCGGGCCAGTGCACGGGCGGCGCCCAGCAGGCTGCCGTCACCGCCGACCACGATGACCAGGTCACAGACCTCGCCCAGCAGCTTGCGGGTGGAGGTTTGCAGGCCATGGCCGGGCAGTACTTCGGCAATGGTGTCTTCGAGAATCACATGCAAGTGGCGCTCGAGGAGGAATTTTTTCAGTCGGCGAATGGTGTCGAGCACCTGCGAGCTGCCAAGGCGACCGATGATACCGATATTGCGAAATTGCTCCATGGGGCTCCTGCGGGGCTCTGCGACGGGTGACGATGGACCGATTATGGGCGAAACCACCGGGCAGCGGCAAACCGGCTATGCTCGCTGGATGATGCCATTCGCCCTGCTCAACGACCTGCCCCGGCAGCTACGCCGCCCCGCCGTGCGCGACCTGGCATGGGCCCTGCTGTCGCCGCCCCTGCTCAGCGCCCCGCCCTGCCCCCAGCGCCACCCGCTGACGGGCAGCCTCTGGGCGGAGCAGCCGCAGCGCCTGGAGGGCTGGTTGCGGGCGCTGGATGCCGACGATCGCCCGTTGCGCGAGTGGCTGGCAAAGCTCGGCAGCCGGCGGCTGGGGCTTTACTACGAACGGCTGTGGCAATTTGCCCTGGGCCAGGCACCCGGCATCGAGCTGCTGGCGGCCAACCTGGCAATCCGTGACGGTGGCCACACCCTGGGCGAACTGGACGTAGTACTGCGCGACCGCGACGGTGTGCACCACCTTGAGCTGGCGATCAAGTTGTACCTGGGGCCGCAAGACGCCGGGCACGACCCGCATGCCTGGCTGGGGCCTGGGTGCCATGACCGGCTGGGGAGCAAACTTGCGCACCTGACGGGCCACCAGTTGCCCATGTCAAACGGCGCGCACAGCCGCGAGCTGTTGGCGCGGTTGGGGGTTGAGCAGGTGCAGGCACACGTGTGGCTGGGTGGCTACCTGTTCTATCCGTGGCCTGGGCATGCCGAACCACCTGCGGGCGCCAACCCGCAGCACTTGCGCGGGCGCTGGGTGCGCCGGCGGGACTGGGTCATGGCAGAGGGGGAGCATTGGCAGCCCTTGCAGCGGCATGCCTGGCTGGCACCTGCGCGGGTCGAGCCAGGCGAAGGCTGGACGGTGGAGCAGTTTGCGGCCTGGTTGCATGTGCTGGAGCGGCAGGCGCCGGCGCAGTTGCTGGTGAGGTTGGAGCCTGATGCCGAGGGTGCCTGGCAGGAGGTGGAGCGGGTGTTTCTGGTGGCTGACAGTTGGCCATTTTCAGCGCAGGCAACACATTTTTCACAGACCTAGCGCAAAGATTTGTTTCTGGTAACCACTACAGTGGTACCTGAGCGCCAGCAAGAGCGCCATTTTGACCTGATGACGAGGACCGATCATGGTTTCATCCACCCCCACGACCCATTACGCGCGCCTGTCCATTGCCCTGCATTGGCTGATGCTGGTGCTGCTGGCCGCTGTCTATGCACTCATCGAATTGCGCGGCCTGTTCCCCAAGGACAGTGCCGAACGCAACCTGATGAAGGACCTGCACTTCATGCTCGGGCTCAGCGTGTTCGTGCTGGTCTGGCTGCGCCTGGCCATGCGCCTGAGCCGCCCTACCCCGCCCATCGTGCCCAAGCCGCCGGCCTGGCAGACCGGCCTTGCGCACCTGATGCACCTGGCGCTGTACCTGCTGATGATCGGCATGCCGCTCGCCGGCTGGCTGATCCTCAGCGCCGCCGACAAACCGGTGCCGTTCTTCGGCCTGGAGCTGCCGCACCTGATCGGTCCGGACCCGGACCAGGCCAAGTTCATCAAAGGCTGGCATGAACGCGTGGGCAGCTGGGGCTACTGGCTGATCGGCCTGCACGCGGTGGCCGGGCTGTACCACCACTATGTGCAGCGTGACAACACGCTGCTGCGCATGCTGCCCTACAAGTAACCTCGCCGGCCCTGCAGGCCACCGGTGTGTACCACGATCAGGCGGGTGCCGGGCGCGAACAGCCCGGCCTCGACCTGATCACGCAAGGCCAGCAGGGCCTTGCCGGTGTAGAGGGCTTCGAGCGGTACACCGCTGTGCAGCTCGCACTCGGCGACGAAGGTCAGCAGCTCATCGTCGAATTTGCCGAAACCGCCACGGCAAGCGTCGTGGAGCTGGTAGCCGTGCGCACCGGCCAATGCTGCCACCGCGTCCGGCACACCATGATCCCTGGGCACAGCCAGCGCGCCATGAACGGCATGTGCACCCGCCTCGGCCAGTACCAGGCCGGCCAAGGTAGTGCCTGTTCCGGCAGCCAGCCACCAGGCATCGTAGCCCGTCCAGCCCAGTGCCGTGATCTGCGCGCGTGCCTGTTCCATGATCAGGGCACAGCCCTGCGCACCGGCCGGCCCGCCGCCGCCTTCAGGAATGCAATGCCAGCCGGGGTAGCGTACCTGCCAGGGCCCCCAGAATCCGGGTTCGTTGCGCGCGCGGTAGCCGCCGTAGCCCAGCCAGTGCAGCTCCATGCCCAGCGCCTGAAGGTCACGCACCGTAGGTGTTTCCTGAGCGTGACCCCGCAGCAGGCCGGCGGTGGCGAAGCCGAAGCGCTTGCCGGCGGCGGCCAGGGCGTGCAGGTGGTTGGAGTGGTTGCCGCCGAGGCTGATCAGGCCCGGGGCTTTGTTGACGCTGGCTTGCTGCAGGTGATGGCGAAGCTTGAACCACTTGTTGCCGCTGACCAGCGGGTCGATCAGGTCCAGCCGCAGGATGGCGGCCTCGACATTGGCAGTAGCCAGCCAAGGCAGGCTCAGGGGTTGCAGGGGCGCTTGAGGGAAGTCGAAAAGCATCGTGCGAGTTTACCAGCGAAATCCTGGGGCTGCTTTGCAGCCCCAGCAATCTCAGAGTTCCGCCGCCAACCTTGAACCTTGGTTGATCGCCCGTTTGGCATCCAGCTCGGCCGCCACATCGGCCCCGCCAATCAGGTGCACCGACTGCCCCTCCGCCACCAGGCCGTCCTGCAGCTCACGCAGCGGGTCCTGCCCGGCGCAGATCACAACGTTGTCCACCGGCAGCACCTGCGGCTCGCCGTCCGCCACGCGAATGTGCAAACCGGCATCGTCGATACCCAGGTACTCGACGCTGTTCAGCATCTGCACCCGCTTGTTCTTCAACCCGGTGCGGTGAATCCAGCCGGTCGTCTTGCCCAGGCCATCACCCACCTTGGACTTCTTGCGCTGCAACAGGTAGACCTGGCGCGCCGGGGCATGCGGCTCGGCCTTGACCCCGGCCACGCCACCCCGCGCCTCCAGATGGGTATCGATGCCCCACTCCTTCCAGAACGCCTCACGGTCCTGGCTGGTGGCCACGCCCTCGTGCACCAGGTACTCGGACACATCGAAACCGATGCCACCCGCACCAATCACCGCAACCGCCTTGCCCACCGGCTTGCGTTCAAGCAGCACGTCCAGGTAGCTGAGCACCTTGGCATGCTCGACACCTGGGATGGCCGGGGTACGCGGTGCGATGCCAGTGGCCAGGATGATTTCGTCGTAGCCGCCGCTCACCAACGCCTGTACGTCGACACGGGTATTCAGGCGCAGGTCCACGCCCGTGTTTTTCACTTTGTTGCGGAAATAGCGCAGGGTTTCGAAGAACTCCTCCTTGCCCGGCACCCGCTTGGCCACGTTGAACTGGCCGCCGATTTCGCTGGCGGCGTCAAACAGCGTCACCGCATGGCCACGCTCGGCTGCCACGGTGGCCGCAGCCAAACCGGCGGGGCCGGCGCCAACCACGGCAATGCGCTTCACTGCCCGTACTGGCAGGTAGTTGAGCTCGGTTTCGTGGCACGCACGCGGGTTGACCAGGCAGCTGGTCAGCTTGCCGCCAAAAGTATGGTCCAGGCAGGCCTGGTTGCAGCCGATGCAGGTATTGATCTCGTCGGCGCGGCCAGCCGCTGCCTTGTTGACGAAGTCCGGGTCGGCCAGGAACGGCCTGGCCATCGAGACCATGTCGGCATCACCTTCGGCCAATACGGCTTCGGCCACTTCCGGCGTATTGATACGGTTGGTGGTGATCAACGGAATGCTCACCACGCCACGCAGCTTGGCGGTGACCTTGCTGAATGCCGCACGCGGCACCTTGGTGGCAATGGTCGGGATACGCGCTTCGTGCCAGCCGATGCCGGTGTTGATCAAGGTCGCGCCGGCCTGCTCGATGGCCTTGGCAAGCAGCTCGATCTCGTCCCAGGTGCTGCCACCCTCGACCAGGTCGAGCATCGACAGGCGGAAGATGATGATGAAATTCGGCCCTACCGCGCCGCGCACCCGGCTGACGATTTCCACCGCCAGGCGCATGCGGTTTTCGTAGCTGCCGCCCCAGCGGTCGGTGCGGTGGTTGGTATGGGCAGCCAGGAACTGATTGATGAAGTAGCCTTCCGAACCCATGATCTCGACGCCGTCGTAGCCGGCGCGCTGGGCCAGCGCCGCGGAATTGACGAAGTCGGCGATCTGTTTCTCGATGCCCTCCTCGTCAAGCTCTTTGGGCTTGAACGGGTTGATCGGCGCCTGGATTGCGCTAGGTGCCACCTGCCGTGGGCTGTAGGCGTAGCGCCCGGCATGCAGGATTTGCAGGCACACCTTGCCACCGGCGGCGTGCACGGCTTCGGTGACGATGCGGTGCTTGTCGGCTTCTTCCTCGGTGCTGAGCTTGGCCGCGCCGGAATACACCCCGCCTTCATCGTTGGGCGCAATGCCGCCAGTGACCATCAGGCCGACGCCGCCGCGAGCGCGCTCGGCAAAGTACGCGGCCATGCGCTCGAAGCCGCCGGGGCGCTCTTCGAGGCCGGTGTGCATGGAGCCCATCAAGGTGCGGTTGCGCAAAGTGGTGAAGCCCAGGTCGAGCGGAGCGAGCAGGTGCGGGTAGCGGTCGGCGGCCATGGAAGGTCCCCTGGTGGCGTGATCACGGTATGCGGGCACCTCACTGGTCGGCGGGGCCCGTCGTTTGTCTGTCAGCGACATTAAACAGCCGTTTGAATTGGCTCAATGATCGAAACTGACAAGTTACTGATCCTGGTGAACGCGACGCCCTATCATTTTTGCCAGTTGAAGGATTGGCCGGAGTTTTCATAATGGAGACAAATCAACGTCTCCCTCAGTCTACGAGCACCAGACATGAATCGGTCGCCAAAGCGCTCTCTCTTCTTCTACCAAGATGACAAACTCCTTACCAGGCTGCAGGGTGACGAGCCTTGCAGCCTGTTTCGCATGGGTGACATTACGCTGGCAGAGCGCAACGTCAAAGGTACGGCCTCTACCCTGCTTACATCCGATATAAAAGGCTCCACCTTCGGCACCGCGCAGGCCAGTGCAAACCATAGCCATGCGTATACGCCTTATGGTTTTTGCACAGAACTCTATTCACTGCTCGGCTTCAATGGTGAGTACTTTGACAGGGTGCTGGGTGACTATGTACCCCACAGCTATCGTATTTATAATTCCCGATTGATGCGATTCCACTCAACTGATGACCTAAGTCCCTTTCTGAAAGGTGGCCTGAATCCTTACACGTTCTGCTCAGGCGACCCCATTAACTATAGCGACCCGACCGGCCACGCGCCAATATCCAATTCCCATATTCAATCCGTTACCTACATACAAACCTCAAAGACCAAGATTTCCTTCCAAGGCCCTGAAGACGCTAGATTTCATGTAACCACCAAAAAAATAGCAAACCATGCGGTATTCGACGTTTTTACAGATAAAAATCGAACGGCTACCGTACCAGTCCTGGAAAATCAATACCGAGAGTATACAAAAAACCAACGCTTCATCACCAACTTCCACGAGCTAAAAAAAACACCTGAGGGTAGAACAATCATTAGAAATCAGTATTTACAGCACGCGGCAAAATCTCTTGATGACGAGGGCAGGCCGACCAGAGATTTTTACACTTTTTCTCCCAAGCCATTAGTGCAAGACGCGCAGAATACCAACGCTTACATTGTCAGCACCGCCGAGAGATTATTAAAAAAAGCGCTAGACCCGAAAGATGAAACCGCTGATATCAGAAGCTTCACAAGCGGCAGTGGAAATTCACGTCGCCACAGCATATAAACATATGCTTCAACCCCTGCTTTCAAATCAAGCCAGGAGAACAGACGCCGCCCTTTTTTCACTACAGCATGTATGATAAGTTCATGCCTCAGCTTTAGATAAAAACCAAAGCCTCATGCGAAAACTCCTGGCAAGCGCCTTGGCGCTGGTGATGATTGCCGCCCTTTGCGGCTACGGCTTCTGGACCCAGCAGCGCCCGGAAGGCCACTACCTTTCCGACCTGCGCATCGAGCTGGCACTCAACCATGGCGTACCGGGCGAGCACGGCAACCTGCTTGGCGTCGAGCCGCTGCTGTACCCGGGCGACTACCAGAACCTGCAACGCCTTCACCGCAAGCTGGCAGCCTATCTGGAGCAGGCCCGCGCCCAGGGCCTGGTGAGCCAGCGCACGGTGGTGGTGCTGCCGGAGCACATCGGTACCTGGCTATGGGCTCGCGGGGAAAAGAACGAGCTGTATCAGGTCACGCAAAGCCGCGAGGCCTTGCAATGGCTGGAGCTGAGCAACCCGCTGCGTTACGGCCTGGCCATGCTGCGTGCCGACGGCGACGATTGGCGCGCGGATGCACACCTGCGCATGAAGGCCGAGCAGATGGCCGCGGACTACCAACAGCTGTTCGGCGGGCTGGCCAAGGAGTTTGGCGTTACCCTGGTGGCTGGCTCCATCGTGCTGCCTGCGCCTTACGTGAAACAGGGCGTGCTGCACGCCGGCAGTGGCCCGCTGTTCAATAGCAGCCTGGTGTTTGCCGGTGATGGCTCACTGCTGGGCCAGCCACAGCGCCAGCAGTTCCCCGACAGTGAAATGCGCCGCTATGTCCACGATGGCCGCCAACAACCCCTGCAAGTGGTGCAAACCCCTGCCGGGCGCCTGGGTGTACTGGTTGGCAGTGACAGCTGGTACCCGGAAAACCATCAGCAACTGGCACAACAAGCGGTACAACTGATCGCCAACCCGGTATTCCTCAGCGGCAAGGGCAGTTGGGAAGCGCCATGGCGTGGTAATCGCCACCAGGAGGCCAGCGCCGGGCTGCCCCTGCAACGTGGCGAAGTCAGCGAACAGAGCGCCTGGCAACGCCTGACCGAGGCCGCAGGGGCCAGCGTCAGCAGCATGAGCGTGTTCATGCGCGGGCAGTTCTGGGAACAGGCCAGCGACGGCCAGGGCTTTGCCCGCCAGTCGGGTGAGTTGCTGGCGGGTACCCCCACCCATGGCGCTCGCCTGCTGAACCTGTGGCTATAGGCCCATGGCCCGCCCCCGTGTACGCCTGGGCGACCTTTCGGTAGGCTTTGTCCAGCCGCTGACCGAAGCCCTGCGCGAACTGGGGCACGAGCCTGAGCCTCTGCTGCGCCGCTATGGCCTGGATGCACCCCGCCTCGCAGAAGCCGGCGGGCGCTTGTCGATCCCCCGTTACATGCACCTGGGCCACGCCGCCATCGAGCTGTGCGGTGAGGCCGCGCTGGGCCTGCACATGGGGCGCCTGAGCCGACTGGCGCATGCCGGCCTGGCCGGGGTCACCGCCGCCCAGGCGCCGACCCTGGGCGATGCGGCGCGCACCCTGCTGCGCTTCGAGCCACTGTACGCGGCCAACTACCGTGGCCATTCCAGCTTCGAGGAAGATGCCCAGGGCGCCTGGTTGCGCTTCTACTCCATCAGCCCCTACAACGCCTACAACCGCTTTGTGGTCGATTCACTGCTTGCCGGCTGGCTGGCGCAGCTGGCCGATCTGGCTGGCACAACGGTGCAGGCCGAGCGCCTGGACATCGAATTTTCCGCGCCTCCCTATGCGGCGCGCTATCAGCCGCTGTGCAGCGCACCCGTACAGTTCGCGGCCGAGGGCAACCAGCTGCGTCTGAGCCGCGCCACACTGCAGCTGGCCAACCCCAGGCACTGCCCGAGCACCTGGCAGCACCTGCTGCAGCTGTGTGAGGCGCAAATGCAACAGCTCACGCGGGTGCGCAGCCTGGGTGAGCGCATTACTCATCTGCTGGGCCCGCTGCTCAATGGCGGCCGTGAACCGGACCTGGAAGAAGTGGCGCTGCACTTGCAGTTGCCCACCTGGACCCTGCGCCGCAAGCTGGCCGAGGAAGGCACGCGCTTTCGCGACTTGCTCAATGAAACGCGGCGCGACCTGGCCGAGACCTATATCCGTGACACGGAGCTGGCCTTTGGCGAGATTGCCTATCTGTTGGGGTTTGCTTCGGCCGAGGCCTTCCAGCGCGCGTTCAAGCGCTGGACGGGCCTAACGCCGGGGGAGTTCCGCCGCAGCCAGCGGCGGGCGGGCTAAAGCTCGGTAGCGTCTTCAGCCGGTTCCGGGGTGTCCAGTTCGTAAGCCTGGGTTTCGAGTAGTTCTTCCTGGTATTCATCCATCGCCCTGCGTCCTCTTTGCTCGTTTTGTCTTCGTAGGTATCACCTTCAGCCTAGGCAGGTGGGATGAAGAGATGATGACAAGCTTATGAGTGGTAAACGTAGCAGGTGTTCAGGAAGTTATCGCGGGGTGTCTGTAACAGGGAATGTTTACAGCCCGTACCGGCCTCTTCGCGGGTAAACCCGCTCCCACAGGTACTGCACCGATCTCAAACTCTGTGCAGTACCTGTGGGAGCGGGTTTACCCGCGAAGAGGCCGGTACAGGCAAACAGTCAAAGGGAAGGCGATGCGGCCTCGGCAGGCTGGGCTTCGGGCTGCACCTGAATCGGCGCCGCTTCGGCCGGCGGCGCGACAGGCTGCGAGCCCTGGCTGTCATTCACCACCGGTGCCGCTGCTGCTTCACTGGCCGGGGCAACGGCCGTAGCCGCTGGTGCAACTTGCGCCACAGGTACGGCTTCCGGAGCCGGGGCAGGTGCCACCGGGTTCGCAGCTGCCTGCTCCGGCAGCCCCAGTTCCACCGCGGGTTTCTGCACCTTGGGCGCCTCGACCTTGGCCTCTTCGACCTTCTTCGGCTTGGGCTTGGGCAGGTAGCTCTCTACCAGGGCGAAATACCGGTCATAGAACTGCGCCGCCGTCACCGTTTCGCTGGCCACCTTGACCATCGAGTCGTCGCTGGAGCCGATCGGCATCGATACCGAACCCAGCACGCCCACGCCAAGGCTGGCGGAGGTGTTGGACTTTTTCAGCGCGTAACGGTCCTGCAGGGCGTTGGCGAACATGGTCGAACGCTGCTCGTCGCTCACATCCGGCGCGCAGGTCACGTTGAAGCTGATCTGCAGGTGGTTCTCGCTGTTCTGCTGGAAGCTCTTGTTGCCCACCACCTGGTTGGCGCCGCTGTTGGTGATGATGTAGCCCTGGCTGAGCAAGGCACGCCGGGCGGCCTCGCAGGAGCCGGCATCGCTCACCGGAAAACTGCGCGAGAAGGTACCCGAGTCATCGAAGTTCTCGTGCTCGTACACGGCGGTTTTTTTCGAGGAACAACCGGCCACCCCCGCCAGCACCAGGGCCAGCCCGAGCGCACCAAAGACGGAAGATCTGGTCATTGCGAATTCCGGGTAAGTCGAGAAAGTGCCTATTGTGCAACACAGCAGGCAGGCACAGGAACCACTGGTCGGTGAAGAGTCTGTCAGGTTGGTGTAAATCTGGGTAAAGCCGGGGGTTTCCAGCCGTAGAAACAAAAAAAGCGACCCGAAGGTCGCTTTTTTCGTGCTTCAAGGCGTTCAAGGGGCCTTGAGGCTAAGATGGCGCAGCGGACGGGACTCGAACCCGCGACCCCCGGCGTGACAGGCCGGTATTCTAACCGACTGAACTACCGCTGCGTATCATCCGGGCTTGCGCCCGATTGAAACCTGGGTCTACCCTTCCGGCGCAATGGCCTCAGGGCAGGCACAAAAAAAGCGACAACAGGATCGCTTCTTTTGTGTTTGCTTCAAGGTGTTCTAGGGACCTTGAAACGAAGATGGCGCAGCGGACGGGACTCGAACCCGCGACCCCCGGCGTGACAGGCCGGTATTCTAACCGA
>NZ_JBBMRJ010000037.1:0-52126 GCF_037993085.1 Pseudomonas sp. YNh
GACGAATATGTCACCAAGGGTGGGAAAGCGCCTTGCTGAAAACCATAGAATCTCCCACAGGTACACCACAGAACTGGAACTTTGTGGTGTACCTGTGGGAGCGGGTTTACCCGCGAAAGGGCCATCAGCCCAACATCAGGGCTCAAACCCTTCGACAATGATCACCTCTGCCTTCGCCACCCCCTGGCGATGGCTGCACGCCTCCTGGTAAAGCGCGGACCGATAACACGCCACCGCCTGCTCGTAAGAATCGAACTCGATCACCACGCTACGCTGAGGGGTAGGCCGCCCTTCCATCGCCTCGCTGCGCCCGCCACGTGCCAGGAAGCGACCGCCGAATGCCTCGAAGGCTGCCGGCGCGCGTTGGGTGTACTGCTGGTACTGCTCGGGGTTGGTCACGTCCACATGGGCGATCCAGTAGGCCTTCATGCGCTGCTCTCCTGTTAAGGCGATATTTGTGTATGATGGTATACCATAAAAATCACCCCACCACAGTGAGCGTGCAACATGGCATTCAACACCATCGAGGAGCTTCTCGAGGACTACCGGCAAGGCAAGATGGTCCTGCTGGTGGATGACGAGGACCGGGAAAACGAAGGCGACCTGCTAATCGCCGCCGAGCGTTGCGACGCCCAGGCCATCAACTTCATGGCCCGCGAAGCGCGTGGCCTGATCTGCCTGACCCTGACCGACGAACACTGCCAGCGCCTGGGCCTGGAACAGATGGTACCCGCCAACGGCAGCGTGTTCAGCACGGCGTTCACCGTGTCGATCGAGGCGGCCACCGGCGTCACCACCGGCATCTCCGCCGCCGACCGGGCGCGCACCGTGGCGGCGGCCATGGCTGCCAACGCCCGCCCCGAAGACCTGGTGCAACCCGGCCACATCTTCCCCTTGCGCGCCCGCGAAGGCGGCGTGCTGACCCGCGCCGGCCACACCGAAGCAGGTTGCGACCTGGCGCGCCTGGCCGGCTTCAGCCCGGCGTCGGTAATCGTTGAGGTGCTGAATGACGACGGCACCATGGCCCGGCGCCCCGACCTGGAAGTGTTCGCCGCCCGGCATGGCATCAAGATCGGCACCATCGCCGACCTGATCCACTACCGCCTGAGCACCGAGCAGACCATCAAGCGCATCGGCGAGCGCGAGCTGCCGACCGTGCACGGCACCTTCCGTCTGGTCACCTATGAGGACCGCATTGAAGGTGGCGTGCACATGGCCATGGTCATGGGCGACATCCGCCGCGAGCAACCGACCCTGGTACGGGTGCACGTCATCGACCCATTGCGCGATCTGGTCGGTGCCGAATACGCAGGCCCCGCCAACTGGACACTGTGGGCGGCGCTACAGAAGGTGGCCGAGGAAGGCGCTGGCGTGGTGGTGATCCTGGCCAACCATGAATCCTCCCAAGCCTTGCTTGAGCGCATACCACAGCTGACACAGCCGGTAAGGCCGTACCAGCGTGGGCAGTCGAAGGTGTACTCCGAAGTAGGCACCGGGGCGCAGATCCTGCAGGACCTGGGCGTGGGCAAGCTGCGTCACCTGGGGCCACCACTGAAGTACGCCGGCCTGGCAGGGTATGAGCTGGAGGTGGTGCAGAGCATCCCGTTCGAGCCCGTAGTGCCGGGCTGACCTGCGCCCTCCCTGCGACACCGGCCGCTCCCACAAGGCCCCGGCAACCAAACCTGAGGCCGGGTGATGGCCGGTCGCCTCATACCTCTTGCCAAAAGTTTGGAATACCATAATATGATATCCCGTAGACCTTGAATCTGCAGGCCGGCACCTACAATCACAAACGGCCACCAAGACACTTTGTTTTAGCTGCTCCCCGAACACTGTTGGCGGGCGCACCACAAGCCCCGCCTCGAATAACAAAAGCAACGAGGGCGTAACCATGCTGTTGAGCAAACGTGTAACCGCAGTGCTGTCCGCCAGCCTGCTGACCCTGGCATGTCAGGCCGCCCAGGCCGCTGACAGCCTGAACTTCGTCAGCTGGGGCGGTACCACCCAGGACGCCCAGAAAGAAGCGTGGGCCGTACCCTTCACCAAATCCACCGACATCAAGGTCGTGCAGGACGGCCCCACCGACTACGGCAAGCTCAAGGCCATGGTCGAAAGCGGCAACGTGCAATGGGACGTGGTCGATGTCGAAGCCGACTTTGCCCTGCGCGCCGCCAGCGAAGGCCTGCTGGAACCCCTCGACTTCACCCAGATCAAGCGCGACAAGATCGACCCGCGCTTCGTCTCCGACCATGGCGTCGGCTCGTTCTTCTTCTCCTTCGTACTGGGCTACAACGAAGGCAAGCTCGGTGCCAACAAGCCGGTGGACTGGACTGCACTGTTCGACACCAAGACCTACCCGGGCAAACGCGCCCTGTACAAATGGCCCAGCCCGGGCGTGCTGGAACTGGCCCTGCTGGCCGACGGCGTAGCGCCGGACAAGCTGTACCCGCTGGACCTGGACCGCGCCTTCAAGAAACTCGACACCATCAAGCAAGATATCGTCTGGTGGGGCGGTGGCGCCCAGTCGCAGCAGCTGCTGGCCTCGGGTGAAGCCTCGCTTGGCCAGTTCTGGAACGGCCGTGTCTATGCCCTGCAGCAAGACGGTGCACCGGTGGGTGTGAGCTGGAAACAGAACCTGGTCATGGCCGACTTCCTGGTCATCCCCAAAGGCGCAAAGAACAAGGACGCGGCAATGAAGTTTCTGGCCAACGCCAGCAGCGCCGAAGGCCAGGCCGAGTTCGCCAACAAGACCGCCTACGCCCCGGTCAACGTCGACAGCGTGGCCAAGCTGGACAAGGACCTTGCGCCCAACCTGCCAACTGCCTACGCCCAGGACCAGGTCACCCTCGACTTCGCCTACTGGGCCAAGAACGGTCAGGCCATCGCGGCCCGCTGGAATGAGTGGTTGGTCAAATGAAAGTCGCCATCAACGCCCTGCATAACGCGCAAGGTGCCCCCACGGGCACCGGCGCCCCCGGAACGGCCCCTCGCCGCGCCAGCCTGAGCCAGCGCTGGAAGGGCAGCCGCAACCTGCTGCCGGCCCTGCTGTTCCTTGGCCTGTTCTTCTTCGCCCCACTGGTCGGCCTGTTGCTGCGCGGGGTGCTGGAGCCAACGCCGGGGCTGGGCAACTACGAGCAGCTGTTCGCCAACTCGGCCTACGCACGGGTGCTGTTCAACACCTTCTCGGTGGCCGGTGTGGTCACCCTGATCAGCGTGCTGCTGGGCTTCCCGCTGGCCTGGGCGATCACCCTGGTGCCCAAGGGCTGGGGCCGCTGGCTGCTGAACATCGTGCTGCTGTCGATGTGGACCAGCCTGCTCGCGCGCACCTACTCGTGGCTGGTGTTGCTGCAAAGCTCGGGTGTGATCAACAAGGCGTTGATGGCCATGGGTATCATCGATACCCCGCTGGAAATGGTGCACAACCTCACCGGCGTGGTAATCGGCATGAGCTACATCATGATCCCGTTCATCGTGCTGCCGCTGCAGGCCACCATGCACGCCATCGACCCGATGGTGCTGCAGGCCGGCTCCATCTGCGGCGCCAGCCCGTGGACCAACTTCTGGAAGGTGTTCCTGCCACTGTGCCGTTCGGGGCTGTTCTCCGGCGCGCTGATGGTGTTCGTGATGTCGCTCGGTTACTACGTCACCCCGGCACTGCTGGGCGGGGCACAGAACATGATGCTGCCCGAATTCATCATCCAGCAGGTGCAGTCGTTCCTCAACTGGGGCCTGGCCAGCGCCGCCGCCGCACTGCTGGTGGCGATCACCCTGGTGCTCTTCTACCTGTACCTGAAGCTGCAGCCGGAATCCCCGGTTGGCAACGCGAGGTAAACCGCCATGCTCCTGTCTCCCAATGCCATGGGCCGCCCGCTGCGTACGGGCCTGTACCTGACCACCGGGGTCATTGCGGCCTTCCTGTTGCTGCCGGTGGTGTTCATCGTGTTGCTGTCGTTCGGCTCGTCCCAGTGGCTGGTGTTTCCGCCCCCGGGCTGGACCTTCAAGTGGTACGGCCAGTTCTTCTCGAACCCGGAGTGGATGGACGCCGCACTGGCCAGCCTGAAAGTGGCCGTGCTGACTACCGTCGCCGCCGTGCTGCTGGGCCTGCCCAGCGCCTTCGCCCTGGTGCGTGGCCGCTTCCCCGGCCGCGAGCTGCTGTACGGGCTGTTCACCATGCCGATGATCGTGCCGCTGGTGATCATCGCCGTGGCGGTGTACGCACTGTTTCTCAAGCTCGGCTACACCGGCACGCTGTTCGCCTTCGTGGTCAGCCACGTGATCGTCGCCCTGCCCTTCACCATCATCTCGATCATCAACTCGCTGAAGCTGTTCGACCAGTCGATCGAGGATGCCGCAGTGATCTGCGGTGCCTCGCGCCTGCAGGCGATTTTCAAGGTCACCTTCCCGGCCATTCGCCCGGGGATGATCGCCGGCGGCCTGTTCGCCTTTCTGGTGTCGTGGGATGAGGTGGTGCTGAGCGTGATGATGGCCAGCCCCGACCTGCAGACCCTGCCGGTGAAGATGTGGACCACCCTGCGTCAGGACCTGAGCCCGGTCATCGCTGTGGCCTCGACCCTGCTGATCGGCCTGTCGCTGCTTGTCATGTTCATTGCCGCCGCCTTGCGCCGGCGCACCGAAACAAACGCCTGAGCGCGCGGAGAAAACAACAATGAGTGCAGTGATCAAAGACAACGCGCCAGGCAAGACCCTGGTCAGCCTGCGCGGCCTGAACAAGCACTACGGCGACTTCACCGCCGTGGACAACCTCGACCTGGAAATCCAGGACGGCGAGTTCCTGACGTTCCTCGGTTCCAGCGGCTCGGGCAAATCCACCACCCTGTCGATGCTGGCCGGCTTCGAAACCCCCAGCAGCGGCGAGATCCTGGTAGACGGCCAGTCGCTGGTGAATGTACCGCCGCACAAGCGTGACATCGGCATGGTGTTCCAGCGTTATTCGCTGTTCCCACACCTGAACGTGCGCGACAACATCGCCTTCCCGCTGGCCATCCGCAAGCTGAGCGCCAGCGAGACCAAAAAGCGGGTCGACGCCATGCTCAAGCTGGTACAGCTGGAGCAGTTCGCCCACCGCAAGCCGTCGCAGATGTCTGGCGGGCAACAGCAGCGCGTGGCGATTGCCCGGGCACTGGTGTACGAGCCACGCATCCTGCTGATGGACGAGCCGCTCGGCGCGCTGGACAAGAAACTGCGCGAAGACCTGCAGGACGAACTGCGCCAACTGCACCGCCGGCTGGGTATCACCATTGTCTACGTCACCCATGACCAGGAAGAAGCCATGCGCCTGTCGCAGCGCATCGCCATCTTCAGCCACGGCAAGATCGTCGGCCTGGGCACCGGTTACGACCTGTACCAGAACCCACCGAATGCCTTTGTCGCTTCGTTCCTGGGCAACTCCAACTTCCTGCGTATCAAGGCCAGCAGCAATGGCGCCGGCAGATTCGAGGGCCAGCCAGTGGCCATTCGCCTGACCCCAGGCCTGTCCGCCTCGCAGGACGCACTGATCATGGTGCGCCCGGAAAAAGCCCTGGCCCTGACCGCCGAACAGGCTGCGCGCGAGCCGCTGCCGGCGGGCTGGAACGAGGTCAGTGCCAAGGTTGGCGAAGTGCTGTTCCTGGGTGAAAGCCAGACCTGCCATGTGGTGACTGCAGGCGGTACCGAGCTGACGGTGAAGGCACTCTCGGCCGCAGGCATGCCGATGCAGCCGGGCGACACCGTGAAGGTGCGCTGGGCGGTGGCGGATGCGTGCATCTATACCGAGTGGGCCGAGAGTGACCTGAGCAAATCCGCCGGGGCGCATTGAGATAACCGGGGCCGCTTTGCGCGCCCTATCGCGACGCAAGGCCGCTCCCACAAGGAATCGCGGTCGCCTGTGGGAGCGGCCTTGTGTCGCGAATGGAGGGCAGAGCCCTCCCCTACGGTCTGTCACATTATCATCACGCCACTGTCGTAATCTGCCGGCCAACTCTATGCCACAGGGCCACCCGGCATGCCCCGCCTGCTTGTATTGCTGCTCACCCTGATCCCGTTTGCGACCTTGGCCGAGCCCATGCACATGCGTGCGCAAGGCTCCAACACCATCGGCGCGGCCTTGCTGCCAGCGCTGGTGCAGGGGCAATTGCACGCGCAGCAAGCCACCGCCATCGAGCAGCAACCCGGCAAGCGGGCCAACGAGACCGTGATCACCGCACGCGATGCGCATGGCCAACCCGTGCGCATCGACATCGCTGCCCACGGATCCAGCACCGGCTTCATCGCCCTGGGCCGGGGCGAGGCCGACCTGGCAGCCGCCTCGCGGCCGATCAACGACAGCGAAGTACGCCAACTGCGGGCCTTGGGCGACCTGCGCGCAGCCGCTGCCGAGCAAGTCATCGGCCTGGATGGCGTTGCGGTTATCGTCCACCCCGACAACCCGCTACCTCGGTTGAACACGCAGCAACTGGCGCAGATTTTTTCCGGGCAGATCCAACACTGGGAGCAATTGGGTATTGCTGGCGGCGCCATCCACCTGTACGCCCGTGACGACCGCTCCGGCACCTTCGAGACGTTCAAGGCGCTGGTGCTGGAGCCCCAGCACAACGAGCTATCGACCAAGGCCCGGCGTTTCGAGTCCAGTGACGAGCTGGCCGCGCAGGTGGCCACCGACCGCCAGGCCATCGGCTTCAGCAGCCTGGCTGCGGTGCACGGGGCCAAGGTGCTGGCGGTAGCCGAAGGCGACGCACCGGCCATGCTGCCGGAGCGCGCGCTGGTAGCCAGTGAAGATTACCCGCTGTCACGGCGCCTGTACTTCTACCTGCCGGCCAACCCCAAGCCACAGGCCAGGGCCCTGGCCGACTTTGCCCAGAGCCCGGCCGGCCAGGCGATCGTCGCCCAGCAGGGCTTTGTTTCGCAGCAGATCAAGGCCCTGGCAGTAGCGCCCCTGGCCGACATGCCGCCGCGCTACCGCACCCTGGCTCAGCGGGCGCAACGGCTGAGCGTGAACTTCCGTTTCCAGGAAGGCAGCGCCAGCCTCGACAACAAGGCCCTGCGCGACGTGCAGCGGGTGGCCGAGTACCTGCGCCAGGCTGGCAAGCTGCAGAGCAAAGCGGTGCTGGTAGGGTTTGGCGACCCCAAGGAAACGCCTGGCCGCGCCGCCCTGCTCTCGCGCCTTCGGGCCCAGGCAGTACGCCGCGAGCTGGCGCGCGATGGCGTGGAGTTGCTGGAAGTAACGGGTATGGGCGATGAACTGCCGGTGGCCGGCAATGAGCTGGAGCAAGGGCGACTGCGCAATCGGCGGGTCGAGGTGTGGGTGTATTGAATTGATGCAGGGGGCTCTGGCAAAGAAATGTAACAGCTCCCCATTCGGTATCTCCTGCAATCGGGTCTAGGCTCAAATTCATGTGATACCGGGCCCCTCTGACGGCTGCCAAGCCGCCATGTCGGATCACTGTTGCCATGCAACGTCGACATTCAAGGAGGGGCTCATGACAGCTCTGCAAGCATTCCTCACCACCCCTGTACTCGGTACCAGCGCCTGGTTGTGGCTGGTGTTCATGGCCATCGTCATCGGTTTGCTGGTGCTCGACCTGGGCGTGCTGCACCGCCACGACCGGGAAATCGAGATGCGCGAAAGCCTGCTGCTGTACTCGGGGTACTTCAGCGTTGGCGTGTTTTTCGGCGCCGGGGTCTGGTACCAGCTGGGCGCCCAGTCGGCGCTGGAGTTCTATACAGGTTTCCTGGTCGAGCAATCGCTGTCGATGGACAACGTGTTCGTCATGGCGATGATCTTCAGCTACTTTGCCATCCCCCGACGCTACCAGCATCGCGTGCTGTTCTGGGGCATTCTGGGGGTGGTGTTCCTGCGGGCGATCATGATTGGCGTGGGCGCCGCGTTGGTGCAAAACTTTGCCTGGGTGCTGTATATCTTCGGTGCCTTCCTGTTGTTTACCGGGGTGAAGATGGCGCTTTCGAAGGAAGACAGCCACCCTGACCTGGCCAACAACCCGATACTCAAGTTCGTGCGCCGGCACATGCGGGTCACCGACCAGATCCACGGCTCGCACTTCTTCGTGCGCCAGACCCCGCCCGGGCACAGCAAGGCCCTGCGTTACGCAACCCCGTTGTTCCTGGCACTGGTGCTGATCGAACTGGCCGACCTGGTGTTTGCCGTCGACAGCGTGCCGGCGATTTTCGCCATTACCCAGGACCCGTTCATTGTCTACACCTCGAACATCTTTGCCATTCTTGGGCTGCGTTCGTTGTACTTCGCGCTGTCGGCGTTGATGCACCGGTTTGTTTACCTCAAGTATGCGTTGGCGCTGGTACTTATCTTCATTGGTTGCAAGATTTTCTATCACGGCATGGTGGGCAAGGTACCGGCGCTGCTGTCGTTGGGGGTGACGTTCGGGTTGCTGCTGGGTGGGGTGGTGGTTTCGTTGGTGAAGACGCGGGGGGAGAAGGCGGAGATACAACCCAAACAGCCTGCGAATGCCGATGGTGAATTTAGCAATAAAAAGGAAGACCCGCAGATGCGGGTCTGAAGTTACGAATCTGGGCGGAGATCATTTCTTTATAATGAAATACCCCACCACCCCCCAGACTGATGAGATCAGGATCAGCCAAAGAGCTGCTACTAATTTTCGCCTCAACTTGGGCGGAAACCTTTCAAGTTCCGCCTCCTCCAACCATCCCAAGCGCAAATGAAGCCAAGGAAATGTAACCAACGCGCTGACCGTGCTCATCAGTAGACATCGAGACCTCAGATTCCCTCCGCCCCACACGGGCTTCATCTGTTCGAGGTAGGGATTGCTGGTAATCGCTGAAAGAGCAATATCAAAATCCGTTGACAGCGCGATCTGTACATTCATAGCAATACCGACAAGGCCGATAATGAAGGGCGCAACTAAGAAAGCTATGCGCAAGTATGGAGACCAGCTATCAAAGTCAATCATCCATCACCTCATAAATCATTTCACCGACCTTCTCCCCAGCTGCACCAATACCCATAGAGCCTGCCGCAGAGCCGGCGCCAATCAGGACAATCCCGCATACGGGAACACCAAGGCCGCCGGTACCCACCGCGAAAACACCGCATAGCGCGGCAGCGGCAGCACCTGCGATGTAACCTCCCACCATCCCTCCTCCTAAGCCACCAGCGAAACTACCCGTTTCAGTAAATCGGACTTTCCGGCAGTCATCAGTTTCACCTGCAACACAGACCTCTTGCACTTTCAGAGAAGATGACGTAGCCCCCAGCCCAATTGCAGCATACCCACCATATTCAAGATACTTGCTCAGCCGCGCCACCTTATCCAGATGCGTTGCATACCCCGGGATTTGCCCCGGCCCGCCCGCTTTCGACCAGTGATGGACTAGACTCTTGGTCGAAATATTCAAGCTCTTCCTCAAGCGCTCATAGCTCCCAAGGTTCAACTGCTTGTTCAAAAATGCCGTTTTCAACTGCCCATCCAGCTGCTGCAGAAGCCGCCGCCGTTCCGCGAAAAAGCCCGGGCTGTTCAGATGGCCGTGGCGCATGAACTCCCGCTGGTGCAACTGCTCGATACTGGTCAATGTATGACTGACCTGTTTCAAACCTTGATCGAGCATGTCCTTGCCGACGCCCATGGACAGGCTGGCGTTGCTGAGCAAGCCGGCGATTTCGGCCTGGTGCTGCATCATGAAATCCGCTTCGGCGTAGTCGAGCACCTCCAGAGCACGCCGCGCATGCTGCGCAGCCGCCATCAGTTCTCCCTCTTCGCGCGTACAGGCATTGGCGTTGTCAGGGTCACCGATAACGAAGATCTCCCCAGCCTTGAAGCCTTGCTCAAACGTCGGGTTGAGCCTTTGCAACCGGGAGATCGGCAAAGTGGCATCATGCTCGGCCAATTGCAGCAGCACCTGGGGGAACGACATGCGTCGAGGAACTACATAGAAGCCAGGCTCCAGCGAATCGGGCAGTGCACCTAGGACGGCTCGGGGGAGGCGCTCGGGGTAGGCGGTGGCTGACGGCGGGTTTAAGTGGGTGTTGGTAGGCCCCGCAATGGAATACATGGAAGGCGGTGCTTCATATAACGGTGCGACCACCCGGTTGCTGCCCGGCGAACAGCCACAGACAACCAGCGCACCATCCATGGCCACCCGCTGGCCATCGGAAATAAAGTGATCCACACCTTCAGCGACAGTTCCCACCTGCCCACAAAGAGGGCATGGCGTGGTGTGGTCGCCCTCACGGAGCACCATTCGGCCTTCGTCCAGGTAGCCCGCCCCGGTCGCAATACAGACAGCACCCGTTGTAGTGACATCACCATCTACCGCCTGACCCTTTCCCTCCAAATTGACGCGCATCCCTAAACTCCCTGTACCTGGTTACGGTTGAAAACCTATCACCAGCAAGGGAAATTCAGGGGGCCTCAGCCGAAATTCAGATACTTCCTACACATTGCGGGAGTTTGTGCGATCACTGTGGGAGCGGGTTGACCCGCGAAGAGGCCGGCTCAGGCTGACGACTTCATCGCCCGCTACGCAAAAGCTCCACCGGCACATACTTGCCAATTTCATATTTGCCAATCGCCGCCCGGTGCACTTCATCCGGGCCGTCGGCCAGGCGCAGGGTGCGCTGCATGGCGTACATGTAGGCCAGCGGAAAATCGCCGCTCACCCCTGCCCCGCCATGCATCTGGATCGCCCGGTCGATCACCTTCAACGCCACGTTTGGCGCCACCACCTTGATCTGCGCGATTTCGCTGCGGGCCACCTTGTTGCCGACGGTGTCCATCATGTACGCCGCCTTCAACGTCAACAGCCGCGCCATGTCGATTTCCATGCGTGAGTCGGCGATCTTGTCGACGTTGCCACCCAGCCGTGCCAGTGGCCGACCAAAAGCAGTACGCTCCACCGACCGCTTGCACATCAGCTCCAGCGCACGCTCGGCCATGCCGATCGAGCGCATGCAGTGGTGGATACGGCCCGGGCCAAGGCGCCCTTGAGCAATCTCGAAGCCGCGCCCCTCGCCGAGCAGCACACTTTCATAAGGCACCCGTACGTTCTCGAAAAGCACCTCGGCGTGGCCATGAGGGGCATCGTCATAGCCGAACACCGGCAACGGGCGGACGATCTTCACGCCCGGCGCATCGGTGGGCACCAGCACCATCGAATGCTGCTGGTGGCGTGGGCCTTCAGGGTCGGACAGGCCCATGAAGATCATGACCTTGCAACGCGGGTCGCAGGCGCCGGAGGTCCACCATTTGCGGCCATTGATGACCCATTCGTCGCCGTCACGCACGGCAGTGGCGGCCATATTGGTCGCGTCCGAGGAGGCAACGTCCGGCTCGGTCATGGCAAACGCCGAGCGGATCTCACCGCGCAACAACGGCTCCAGCCACTGGCGTTTCTGCGCTTCGCTGCCATAACGCACCAGCACTTCCATGTTGCCGGTGTCCGGCGCCGAGCAGTTGAACGGCTCTGGCCCGAGCAACGAGCGGCCCATGATTTCTGCCAGCGGGGCGTATTCCAGGTTGCTCAGGCCGGCGCCATATTCCGATTCGGGCAAGAACAGGTTCCACAGCCCATCGGCGCGGGCCTTGGCCTTGAGTTCTTCCATGATTGCCGTGGGCTGCCAGCGGTCGCCCTCGGCAACCTGGCGCTCGAACACGGCTTCGGCGGGGTACACGTAGGCGTCCATGAACGCAGTAACGCGCTCGCGCAGTGCCTGGACCTTGGGCGAATAGGCGAAATCCATCGGGGCTACCTTCACGGTTCGGAGTACATGGGCAGAGCCTAGAGCAGCGCGCCCCCATCCACCTAGTCTATTTTCCGCGTGTATAAACATTCATAACCGATATATGATCGGCCAATAATTCCAACAAAGAGCGGCGCCCATGAACCTCAGCAAGGTCGACCTCAACCTGTTCATCGTGTTCGATGCGATCTACACCGAAGCCAACCTGACCCGCGCCGGGCAGATTGTCGGCATTACCCAGCCTGCTGTGTCCAACGCCCTTTCGCGGCTGCGCGAAACCTTCAACGACCCGCTGTTCGTGCGCACCGCACAAGGCATGGTGCCCACGCCGATGGCGCAGAACATCATAGGCCCGGTGCGCAACGCCCTGGCACTGTTGCGTACGTCGGTGCAGGAAAGCCGCATCTTCAACCCGCAACAGGCCAACAAAACCTTCCGCATCAGCATGACTGACCTGACCGAGGCGGTCATCCTGCCGCCGCTGTTCCAGCGCCTGCGCCGCCTGGCGCCCGCAGTGCTGATCGAAAGCTTCCTGTGCAAGCGCCGCGAGACCACCAAGGAACTCGCCGCCGGCCGCCTGGACTTCGCCATCGACGCCCCCCTGAACACCGACCCGCAGGTGCGCCACGTCAAGCTGATGCAAGACCGCTATGTGTGCGCCCTGCGCCAGGGCCACCCACTCGCTGACAGCAAACTGACCCTCGACAGCTACCTGGGCATGACCCATATCCATATTTCCAGCCGCCGCAACGGCCTGGGTTACGTCGACCTGGCGCTGGGCAAGATGGGTGTTCAGCGCAAGGTCGCCCTGCGTTCGCAGCACTACCTGATGGCCTCGCAGGTGTTGCAGCAGACCGACATGGCGATGACCGTTCCCGAGCGTTTCGCCCGTCGCCATCAGTTGCGTTACCAGCCACTGCCAGTGGAGGTGCCCGCACTGGAAACGCACCTGTACTGGCATGAAAGCACTGATCAGGACCCGGCCAACCGCTGGATGCGCGAGCAGATCACCGAATTGTGCGAACGCGTGGTAGCAGAGGAAGAGAAAGCCCTGCAGCCCGCCTGAAGCTGCCTGCGAGGGGCGGCCCATAGCCTCGCCCTCCTGAAGAAAATATTCTACCAACGGTTAGAAAGAGAGAAAGTTTTCTCACGTCCATTGTGAAAAAAGCGGCGGGAAGCGAAAAATATCTCAGCCATGGCGGATACGCTTACCCCATCAATCGCCGATTTCACGGCGACAGACATGGACCCGCCCCAATGCCCAGCGCCCCACTCTATTTCGATTACGCCGCCACCACCCCCGTCGACGATCGGGTCATCGAAACCATGCTTGCCTGCCTTGGTAGCGAGGCCAACTTCGGCAACCCGGCGTCCAGTGGCCACGCCTACGGCCAGGCTGCCCGACAGGCCGTGGAGCAAGCCCGCCAGCAGGTGGCCGAGCGCGTCGGCGCGCAAGCCGACAACCTGGTCTGGACGTCGGGCGCTACCGAATCCAACAACCTGGCACTCAAAGGCATTGCCCAAGGCTTCGACCAGCCTGGGCACCTGATCACTAGCCAACTGGAGCACAAAGCCGTGCTCGACACAGTGGCCGAACTGGAGCGCCAAGGCTGGGCCGTGACCCGCCTGACGCCGGATGCCGCCGGCCTGATCCAGCCTGCAAGCGTGCAGGCAGCGTTGCGCGCCGATACCCGCCTGGTATCGTTGATGGCGGTCAACAACGAGCTGGGCACGGTTACCGATTTTGCCGCCATCGGCCAACAGGTGCGTGCCCACGGTGCCCTGCTGCATGTGGATGCCGCACAGGCCGTAGGCAAGCTCGCCATCGACCTGAACGCGATGGCCGTGGACCTGATGTCGCTCTCGGCGCACAAGGTTTACGGGCCAAAAGGGATCGGCGCGCTGTATGTCGGGCCACGCGCCCGTACGCTGATGCGTGCGCAGATGCACGGCGGCGGCCATGAGCAGGGCCTGCGTTCCGGCACCCTGGCAACCCATCAGATCGCCGGCATGGGCAGCGCCTTTGCCCTGGCCGGCCAACCAGGTGACAGCGAGCACCAGCGCCTTGAGCAACTGGCCACACGCTTGCGCGATGGCCTGCTGGTTTTACCCGGCGTGACCCTTAACGGCAGCGCCAGCCAACGCATCCCCCATACCCTGAACCTGTGCATCGACAGCAAGGGTTTCAACAGCGCGGCACTGGCAAGCGAGCTGGCCTTGTCGACCACCTCGGCCTGTAACTCGGCGAGCAACGCCGCCTCGCATGTACTGCTGGCACTGGGGCTGGACGAACGTCAGGCACGCAACAGTGTGCGCTTGAGCATCGGCCGATTCACCACCGAGGCGCAAGTGGACCAGGCGCTCGCCGTGTTTGACCGGGTGCTGACGACGGCGTCGGCTGCACTGTGGTGAACACGCGCTAGAACAAGCGGCTGTCCGGGGTAAAATCCTCGACCTGTATTTTCGCGCGCTGCGCCTGCGCGTGCCGTGGGTTGAACAGGTAGTTGATGGTGCTGGGCATGATCGCGCTGGGCACCGGCAGCAACAATGCCGAGCAGTCATCCAGAAAGCGATTGCCCAGCGCCCGGGTCAACTCAGGCTGAGCGGACCAGCCGGGCTGCAAGGCGGGCAGCTGCGCTTGTGAAACCGTGTCGGGCAATTCGATACGGATCAGGCGCATGGTGGTAGGAAAATCCTCGGGGTCTATCTCCAGGTGCACCAGCACCTCGAGCATGGCCCCGGAAGGGCTGGTGGCGGCATACACTACCGGCCGGCCCGCCTGGTGCCAGCGGCCGCTTACACGCAACCCCCCAGTGCCACTCAAATCTGCATAGGCGCTGATACGCCACAAAATCACAGGCCAAAGCCCTCGGCAATCTGCAGCAGCATCTCTTCCACCTGAGTGGTGCCTTGCTGGGTGGTGAGCATCTGCATGGGCGTCAGCCCCGAGAAGCGTTCCTTGGGCTTGGACAGCCAGCGCTTGGCCTTGTCCGCTTCACCGAACACGGCTTCGGCCATGGCGGTGATGTGGGCCGAGCGGAACAGCCGATCACTCTCTTCCACGGTCAGCGGCTGGTCACGCTCGATACGGGTTTTGAGGGTGCGCAGGGGAATGATCTGGTCCCGCTCCACCGGGGTGAACACACCACGCTCGGTCAACTTCACCAGCCAGGTGGCGGCAAACCCATGGGTGATGCGGGTGTGGATTTCGAAGTCACTGGCAAGTTCGGGTATCTCCAGCAGCGCCTGCAGGCGCGCCCGGTACTCGTGGTAACCGTTGTCGCGAAGCACTTCGGCAAGCATGGCATACTCCTGTTTCGGCGTTTGCCGACAATTATGCGGTATTCGCCGGATCATTGCCAGTTTGCCTGCGGCCCTTCGTTGTGGGGGCAATGCGCCCCCGCACCTTTTAGAAGGTACCCGGATACGCCCCGCCATCGATCAGCAGGTTCTGCCCGGTGATATAACCGGCATGCGCACTGCACAGGAACGCACAGTACGCACCAAACTCCCCGGCATCGCCAAAGCGCGCCGCCGGGATGGCCTTGCGCCTGGCCTGGGCGGTGGCTTGCACATCGCCACCCGCCGCCTGCAAAGTCTTTTGCAAACGCGCCGTGTCGAACGCCCCAGGCAGCAGGTTGTTCAGTGTCACATTGCTGCCCGCCAGGCGCTGCTGCCGGGCCAGGCCAGCAATGAAACCGGTCAGGCCACTGCGTGCGCCGTTGGACAAACCGAGGATGTCGATCGGCGCCTTCACCGCGCCAGAGGTGATATTCACTACCCGGCCGAAACCGCGCTCGGCCATGCCGTCGACCACCGCCTTGATCAGCTCGATGGGGGTGAGCATGTTGGCGTCCAGCGCCTTCAGCCAGTCGTCACGCCCCCAGTCGCGGAAGTCCCCCGGTGGCGGGCCACCGGCGTTGTTGACCAGGATGTCGACCTGCGGGCAGGCCGCCAACAGCGCCTGGCGCACCTGGGCATCGGCCACATCGCCGGCCACGGTAAGCACCTCGATGCCCGGGCAGGCCGCACGCAACTCGGTGGCGGTCTGCTCCAGGGTGGCTTGGGTGCGGGCATTGATGACCAGGTTCACGCCTTCTTTGCCAAGCGCCTCGGCGCAGCCTTTGCCCAGGCCTTGGCTGGCCGCGCAGACGATGGCCCAGCGGCCGGTAATGCCTAGATCCATTGGGTTGCTCCTTGATGCAATAGGGTTACAGGGGTACTGGCAGGCCGTTCCGGGGGTAATCTAGAGCACAGGCAGGGCCGCCGATAATGAAAAGAGCTGATCCACCAATAACCATCGCTTATCCCCACCAGCCCGCCAGCAATGGGCTGGAGGGCGAGCGCCGTCAAACTTCAATTGGCCGTCAATTCCTCTACCAGCAACCGCGCAGCTGGCGATAGCGGCGCCGCCACACGGTGCACGATGCCGAACGGCTCGCTCAACGCCCGTAGCTGCACCGCCAGCGACACCAGCAACCCGCGCTGCTCGGCAAAAGCCGCCACGGCACTGGGAATGACCGCCACCAGCGTCGGGTCATCCTCCAGCAGCATGAACGTCGCGAAGGTGGAGAAGGTTTCCAGCGGGTAGCGGGGCACCTCCACCCCTGCCTCGCTCAACTCGCGCTCCAGCGCCTGGCGCATGGGCATGTTCGCCGGGTAGACCACCCAGCGGTAATGGCTCAAGTCGCTGATCGCCAGTGCCGCTGCCCCGGCAAGCGGATGCTGCGGGTGCGCGACCACCACCAACGGCTCCTGGGCCAGTTCGACAAAGGTATAGTCCGCCGCGTTGCGGCCCACCCCCGGCCGGCAGATGGCCAGGTCCAGGCGCCCCTCGTCCAGCTGGGCGAGCAGGTTGGCGCTGGTATTCTCGGCAATTTCCACCGCCAGCTGCGGCTGCTTGCGGCGCAAGCGCCCCAGGGCGCTGACCAGTGTCGGCATGGCCCCCATGATGCTGCCCACCGCCAGCCGCCCACCCTGGCCCTGGACGATGCCTAGCACCTCTTCGCGCAAGTGCCCCAGGTCGCTGTGGATCAGCCGCGCATAGCGCACCACGCAACGGCCCACGTCATTGGCTACCAGGCCGCTGGGCAGGCGCTGGAACAATGGTACCCCCAGCACCTCCTCCACCTCACGCAACGCCTTGGTGGCCCCGGGCTGGGAAATGGCCATGGCTTCGGCCGCCTTGTGCAGCGAACCACAGCGATCCAGCTCGATCAGCAGGCGCAACTGACGCAGGCGCAGGCGAGAAAAAATGGAATCCAGGGAAGGGATCATCAGGCAGGCTCGAGATGGCGCTTGTAATGCCGAGCACTATAGAGGGTCGTCAACGGGGGTGTGTTGAGTTTCAAGCAAATGACCCTTGATCGCAGAACACGCATGCCACACCGTTATGCTGCGCTGTCGCCCGTGGAACAAGGCTTTGGCAAGCGCAGCTTTATCCTGTGGGAGCGGGCGGGCCCGCAAAGAGTGCGACGCGCTGCATGGCACCGGCTGCGCCGGTGTTCGCGGGCTTGCCCGCTCCCACAGGTGCCCCGCCCAATCAGATATTTATGTTCGAGTGAGGCGTTTACCGCGGTCTACGCCGTGCCAGGCAGGCATAACCCAGGCCCAGCACGCTGACCGCCAGTACGCCCAGCAACACCATCAACTCGCGGCTGTAACGGGCCACCATGGCCGGAAAACCGATGACCTCGTGGTACACCTGCACATTGGCCACTCCGTCGGCGTGGCTGATGCTGACCCCGCCCTGGCGGATCTGCAGATAGTCTGCATCGAAATAGACCCAGACCTTGCACGTGCCACCCGGCTCGATGGCCGGGATGTCCACCTGCGCGGTAGCGGCCTCCAGCAGGGTGTCGTTGCCGGCAGCATCACGCACCTGCACCAGGCCCTTGGCTGGCAGACGGATCTTTACCTCCCGTACCGGCGCGTCACCACTGTTGCGCAGTTCGATAAGCAAGCCGGTACGGTGATCGACCAGCCCGGCCTCGAAGGGCTTGGCGAACAACTGCGCATAGGGTGCCTGGGCCATTTCAATCAGGCGCTCGACCTGATCGTGGCTCAGACCGCCCTGGCCGATACTGTTGATACGCCCCTGCAACTGCTCATACTTGAGTTGCTCGCTGGCTTTGCTTATGCGCTCGCTGAACTGGGTGGGATAGGTGAGGTAGGCATAGGTGAGTGACGCCTCCAGGCGCGGGCTGCTCCTGAGCAACACGTAGGCGGTCAAAAGCACCATCAGGCCTAAAAGCACGGCTACGAGGAGTTTCCCCACCTTGTCCCAGCTCAATGCAAACTTCCTTCTGTGGTGATACAGACGATTCAAACCGCCCAAGGGTGCCAAGTTAAGGGCCCCCAGGCAAGCTTGACTAGGGTTCGCGCTCACCTTCACGCGCCTGACGCACCTGCAGCAGCTGGCCATCGATCAGTGCCTTGGCCATGCCGGCCAGATAGAACGTGGCCTGCATCATCACCTTGCGGTCGGCTGGCCTGTCGATGGCCTTGCGGGTAATTTCAGTGATGCAGCCCATGATGCCCGAGGCCTCCGTCAGTGCGGTCCTCATTGGCAGCTGCGGTTTCATCTGCACCAGTTCGGCATCGGCGTTGCCAAACCGGCTCGCCGCACGCACGACATTGAGCTTGCTGCTTTTCGGGGTGTCGTTGTCCATGTCCATTCCTCGGGGTTACGAGCATACCCAGCCTAGGACGCCACCTCCCCCATCACAATGACCAGCAGGATGGAAAGAACCACTTTCGGAAAGGGACTACACGAACCCCATGATATGGGCGCTCTGCCACCGATCAGCCCCTTGACCGGCACCTGCCAGTGTCGGACGATCAACCTCCCCCACACCAGGACGAACACCATGCTACGGATACTGGGCAGAGCTTCTTCCATCAATGTGCGAAAAGTCCTGTGGGCCTGCGCCGAGTTCGAGGTCGCATTCGAGCGCGAAGACTGGGGCTCTGGCTTCCAGGCCACTGACAGTGCGGAGTTCCTGGCATTGAACCCCAACGCCATGATCCCGGTGATCCAGGATGGCGACTTCACCTTGTGGGAGTCCAACAGCATCATCCGCTACCTGGCCAACCGCTACGGTGCCACCGCGTTCTACCCCGACGATGCCCAGGCGCGGGCCAGGATCGACCAGTGGATCGACTGGCAGGCCGCGGACCTGAACCGCTCGTGGAGCTACGCATTCATGTCACTGGTCAGGCACTCCCCCTCCCACCAGGACCCGCAAGCACTGGCCGCCGGTTGCGCCGAATGGTCGCGCTACATGCATATCCTCGACCGCCAACTGGCCAGCACCGGTGCCTACGTAGCCGGCAGCCAGTTCACCCTGGCCGATATCCCTATCGGCCTCTCGGTCAACCGCTGGTTCGAAACGCCGTTCGAGCACCCGCACCTGCCAGCGGTTCGCGATTATTACGAACGCCTGAGCGAACGCCCGGCCTATCACCTGCACGGCCGTAACGGTACGCCCTAACGTACAACCCCGGTTTTCACTGCATTTCAGCCCTATCGCGACACAAGCAAGACAGTTGCTCCCACAAAGACCGCGCAGCACCTGAGGCGTGCGCTGTACCTGTAGGAGCGGCCTTGTGCCGCGAAAAGGGCGCACAGCGCCCCCGGCGATCTCGGCTTGTTACACCACAACCTGCCCCGCCGCTGCCACCACCCGCCCACGCCAGGCAAACAGCAACACCATCACCAATCCCAGCGCCGCCATCGCCGCGCCCGCCAGGGAAATCGCCGGGTAGCCCAAACCTGCGTTGATCACTGCGCCACCCAGCGCCGCGCCAATCGCATTGCCCAGGTTGAATGCACCAATATTCACCGCCGATGCCAGGTTGGGCGCATCCTTGGCTGCCTCCATCACCCGCATCTGCAATGGCGGCACCAGTGCAAAGCTGGCCGCGCCCCACACCAGGATCGCCAAGGCCGTCGGCAGCGGCCAGTCCAGCACCAGCGGGAACACCAGCAGCACGCCAATCAACAACGCCAACGACACGATCAGCGTGCGGTCGATCGAGCGGTCTGCCGCCTTGCCGCCCCACACGTTGCCCAAGGTCAGGCCCACACCGAACAACACCAGCATGGCTGTCACGAAGGTGGTGGACGCCGCCGCCTCGCTCTGCAGGATCGGCGCAATGTAGGTGAACACCGTGAACATCGCACTGGAACCCACCACCGTCAGCAGCAACGCCGCCAGTACGGGGCCGCGGCCCAGCACCCGGATTTCGGCCATGGCCCCGTCACCTTTGGGCGACGGCACATTGGGCAGCGCGTACCAGAGCGTGGTCATCGCCACCAGGCCAAGCCCGGCAATACCCCAGAATGCCGTGCGCCAACCCAGCATTTCACCAAACCAGGTTGCCAGCGGCACGCCGCCGATGGTGGCCAGGGTCAAGCCCATGAACATTGCCGCCACCGCCCCGGCGCGCTTCTCGGGCGGTACCACGCTGGCCGCGACAATCGAGCCGATGCCAAAGAAGGCACCGTGGTTGAGCGAGGTGACCACACGGGCCACCAGCAGGCTGGTGTAATCGCTGGCCAGGGCCGACATCAGGTTACCCAGTGTGAAAATGGCCATCAGCCCGATCAGCAAATAACGCCGCGGGATCTTCACCGTGGCCAGAGTCATCAGCGGTGCGCCGATCAGCACGCCAATGGCATAGGCACTGACCAGCAGCCCGGCAGCGGGGATGGAGACGCCAAGGTCAGTGGCGATACTGGGCAACATGCCCATGGGGGCGAACTCGGTGACACCGATGCCAAAGGCACCGATGGCAAGTGCGACGAGAGGCGGATTGATACGCATGGCAAGCTCCTTATCTATGCCGCAAATGCTACGATCCATTTCAAAAGCGCACTAGACTGCTTTTTTGCCAACCACCTTTGCGCACGAGGCACAAATGGACTTCAGTGGAAGATCCGGCGAGATGGAGATATTTGCCAGGGTGGCGCAAGAAGGCAGCCTGTCGGCCGCCGCGCGGGCACTGAACCTGACGCCTTCTGCGGTCAGCCGCATCATCGCCCGCACCGAACAGCGCCTGGGCACCCGCCTGCTGCTGCGCACCACCCGCGCGATCACCCTCACCCCCGAGGGTGAGGCGTACCTGCGCGGTGCACGGCGGGTGCTGGCCGACATGCTCGAAGTGGAAGAAGCCATCACCGACCAGGGCGTGCCGCGCGGGCGCTTGCGGGTAAGCGCTGCGCTGGGCCATGCCCGGCTGACCGTGGTACCGCTGCTGGCGGCCTTCAGCGCACGTTACCCGCAAGTGCTGGTTGACCTTACCCTCAGTGACGAAGTGGCCGACATTCTCGGCGGCCAGGCCGACGTGGCATTGCGTTTCGGGCACCTGCCGGACAGTTCATTGAGCGCCCGCGCCATTGGTGAAACCGGCCAGGTGGTGGTTGCCTCGCCCGAGTACCTGCAACGCTGCGGCACCCCGCTTGAGCCTGAAGACCTGGCCCGGCATAACTGCCTGCGCTTCAACTTCCGCCGTGCCGCGCCCGACTGGCCGTTTCGCCGCGACGGGCAGGTATTCTCGTTGAAGGTGACGGGCAATATCGAATGCAGCAGCGGCGAAGCCTTGGCGCAACTGGCCAGGATCGGTGCCGGCGTGGCACGCATCGGTACCTTCACGGTGGTCGACGACCTGGCCAGCGGGCGGCTGGTGCCATTGCTGGAGGCGTACAACCCTGAGGACCGCGAGCCGATCCATGCGGTGTTCGTCGGTGGCCAGGCGATGCCGGCGCGGGTGCGGGTGTTTGTGGATTTTCTGGTAGAGCACCTGTCTGGCGGCCTGCGCAATCCCTTGTAATCGGTGGACTCGTCCCCGGCGAGGCGTCACAGTGCCACGGTGGCATTCGAGTAAGCCAACGGCAGCGCGGGCGAGAAGGGCGAAGCCCCTGCCATCCACCGCGCGGCCTGCTTCGCGGGCATGCCCGCTCCAACAATGCTCAGGCATCGCTTCATCGAACTGGCTGTGGCTGGGTACAATGCACTTTCACTCAATGCCACGCAAAGGACCGCCCATGCTTTACGTCGTCATGCTCGGAGGCCGCCACCCCGGCGCCAAGATCGAAGTCCACGACGTGGTATTCGCCCAGGCCGACACCTTCGAACAGGCTTACCCGCAGCTGCGCCAGGCCTGGTTCGGTAGCGCGAAAGGCTTGCACATCGATTCGTGGCTGGAAGTGCACGGCGTGGACGGCCAACGGATCGAACTGCGCCCGGACGCCCCCGCCCGCAGCGCACTGCACCTGTACTTCATCAACCTCGGCGGTTACGAGCGCGATGTGTTCGGCGAGGCGCACCGCTACCTGCTGGTTGCCGCCCGCAACAAGACCGAAGCCAAGGCCCTGGGCAAGCAGCGCATGCAGGCACACTGGCTGAAGCCGCACACCGACGCCTTGCTCGATGTCGACGACTGCCTGGCAATCGACCAGGTGGGCGGGCAGTTCGTGCACCTGGTCGAAGGGGCGCATGAGCCGGTGGTGATGCGCAGCGACTACATCCTGATCTGACGTTGATGCGCGCAGTTGGGTTATCTTCGACGCTTCACTGTACCGCCAGGGCCAGACCACCATGCGCATTGTCATTCCCGACGACTACCAGGATGTGATCCACACGCTCGATTGCTTCGGCAAGCTGAGCGGGCACGCTGTCAGCGTGCTTCATGAGCGCCAGCCGGCCACGCTGGAGCAACTTGCAGCACGCTTTGCCGATGCCGACGCACTGGTACTCACCCGGGAACGTACCCGCATCGACGCCGCCTTGCTCGACCGCCTGCCCAACCTCAAGCTGATCAGCCAGACCGGCAAGGTGTCCAGCCACCTGGACCTGGCTGCCTGCACCGCACGCGGCATTGCGGTGACCGAGGGGCGCGGCTCGCCGGTGGCGCCTGCGGAGCTTGCCTGGGCGCTGATCCTCAATGCCCGCCGGCAACTGGTGCCGGCCATCGATGCTTTCCGCCAAGGCCAATGGCAGGTCAATCTGGGCCAGGCGCTGGCCGGCCAGCTGCTGGGTATTTGGGGCTACGGCAAGATCGGCCAGCGTCTGGCGCGTTATGCCCAGGCGTTCGACATGCCTGTGCTGGTGTGGGGCAGCGACAGCAGCCGCGCCGCAGCCCAAGCCGATGGCCATCGCGCTGCTGCCTCGCGTGAGGCATTCTTTGCCGAAGCGGATATTGTCAGCCTGAACCTGCGCCTGTCCGACCAGACACGCCACGGGGTGACCTTCGACGACCTGTCCAAGATGAAGCCTGACGCCTTGCTGGTGAACGTCAGCCGCGCAGAACTGATTGCCCCGGGGGCATTGCTACAGGCACTGGATGCTGGGCGGCCGGGTTTCGCGGCGGTGGATGTGTACGAGGAGGAGCCGCTGCTCGACCCGGCCCATCCGCTGCTGCGCCACCCACGCGTACTCAGTACGCCGCTCCTGGGGTACGTGGAGAAGAACGGCTACGAGCTGTACTTTGGCGATGCCTTCGACAATGTGCTGGCGTTTTTCGAAGGAAAGCCAAAGAACGTTGCCAACCCTGAGGCCCTGGCAGCTCGACGCTGAGCCCTGCGGGAGCCACTGTCGTGTTAAAAATGTCAGAGTTTGCGCGATCACTGTGGGAGCGGGCGTGCCCGCGAACACCGGCGAAGCCGGTGCCATCCACTGTGCAGGATTCTGCGCGGGTGAACCCGCTTCCACAACGACCGCGCAGGCCTCAGGTTTGCCGTTAAGTTGCGTTCAACCGAACAGGTTCAGCCCCAGCGCAAACACAGCCACCGCCAACGCCACCAGCGGCACTGCATTGCGCTCCAGATACACCGCCCAGCCCGTCCCGCACACCTGCTGCAATTGCAGCTCGCATTCACGCTGGCGCTCCACCAGGCTGGCCAAATGCGTCTCGACGCTATCAACGCGCTGAGCCTGGGTGCTGGTCGCCAGCGCAAGCCTCTTCAAAGCCGTCGTCACCGTGGTAGACAGCGCTTCCCGTGCCAGGTTGCTGGCGGCCAGCTGCTCCTGGTACTGCTCAAGGCTCTTGCGGATTGCCCCTTCCTTTTGCACGCGGGCCAAGGTACTTGCCACCAGTTTGCGGTTCTGCACCTCGGCACTGGCCTGCAGCGCGGCCATTTCGATTTCATGCTGGCCTTGCACACTTGCCAGGCGCTCCACCGCTTGCCTGCACAAGGCATGACCATCGGCCAGCGCCAGCAGTTCGTCGAGCTGTTGCCTGAGTTCGCGCAACACCCTCAGTGGCCCCTGCAGGTCGCCATCCGGGGTCGCGACGCCTGCGTTAAAACGTTCTATTTCGCCCGCCAACGCATCGTTGAGGCCACGCAGTACCTTGTTATCGGAAGTAGCGTCCAGACTGCCAAGGGCGGTCTCGATCACCCTGTCCACAATCGGCTTCGCGACCGGGGTCAGAGTGCCGTGTTCGTATAGCTGGTTCATCAATTCCTATCCGGATACAGCGGTAAGGGGCGGAAAGCTATCAAATTGGCATCACTGGATCCACTGATGAACGAGAGATTTGAGTGGTTGATCTGTAACGGGGAGGTCTGCAATGCGTGGCCGCGTGCAGTACAGGCACCTGCCCTGCGGCCCCGTTACCTGCCGTTGCCCAAGCTTCAATCAAGGTTCAGCCAAGGCTTCAGTTCGGCCCGGTTCGCCAGCACCAGCTGCTGCGCTTCGGGCCTTGCATCATGCATGTTGGGGTTCACCCCGAAGCGCTTCACCACATACTTGACCAATGCCTGGGAGCTGCCCACCACCAACTGCCCGTCGGTCATGCCGTAGTCCACCTCGATGATGGCCCGCTGCGCGGGTGTCAGGCGTTCGTCCGGCTTGAAGATCACATCGACCGGTGTGTTCCATTCCACGTCCTGGTCGATACCATTCTCGGTCTGCTCCTCGTGCACATCTGGCACACCACGGAAACGGCTGAGTACAAAGTCGCGGTACATGCGGTTCTTTTCGCAATAGGCCCGCACGTGCCAGCGCATGCCGGTGTACACCAGCGTGTGCGGGGCGATGATGCGTCCCTCGAGTTCGGGGGTGTTGAACGACACGTAGTCGATGTCCAGGCGACGCTTTTCGCGGCAGGCCTTGAGCAACGGCCGCAGGACCTCGGGTTTGACCGAGCGGTCGGGCACCTTCAGCACTTCGGTGTGGGCATAGGCCAAGGCCAGCCCTTCGATATGTGGGGCGCGTTCGTTGTTCTGGTTGAGCAGGTCGAGGTAGGCGCTGGCGCTGTCGTCGATGAACAGCGGCTTGAACTGTCGGGTCGGGACATAGCCTTTGATCTGCTTGTCGTAGACCAGGTTTTTCGACGCGTAGTCATTGATGTAGGTGTTGATGTCCTTCGACGCCTGCTGGCGGCTGATGCCGAAACTCTGGATCAGGTGATTGGTGGTCAGCCGACCTTCCCACCAGACCACCGTCTCGATCAACCGGTAGCGCAAGGCCAGGTCCCAGCGGGTTTGCTCCATGCGTTGCGTGCGTTTCATGTCGGCTCCTGTAGGGTGGCAACAAGCACCTCGATAGATGACGTGTCGCCTGATCATACATATCCATCCGTTTGCACATCAAGCCTGACAGATATGTAAAGTAAACAGGCATATGCTGACAGAATCGTTCATCGCCGCTGTGATACAGCGCGATTGCAGCCAAGGGCTTGTCTAGCGCGGCGTCGCCGGCAGCCATGATGTCAAAAAGCCTTCAGTACTCATCCTAACCTGTCCGCAAGCAGCCCGCCGGATATGCACCATTGCTTTACCTGTACAAGTCTCCATTATCGACATGTAGTCTTTATGGACATATCGTTTCGCTTACCGGCAAACTGCCACTACCCAAGGAAGCGTCACATGGAAGCTATCGAAATCTCTCTGCTGGGCGTCTGCGGCATCACCCTGCTGCTGGTGTGTCTGCAGCACGCTCGCCAAGGCGAGATGTGGGACCTGCTGCAAGGCGACCGCGAGCTGGAGCGCTCCGCTCGCATCCATAAACAGGAAAACCGCGAGCTGCAGTCCGCGCTGCGTGCAGAGCGCGAGCATGTGAGCCAGTTGCAGCGCCAGGTTCAGGTGCTGCTCGGACTGGTGCCGGAGGCCTGAGGGCTTTCGTCACCGCGCAGGCGTACACTTGCCATCAGCACAGGCTCAGGAGTTGCTCAATGCCCTACCCCATCGAACAGAAACTGGTCATTGGCGTTGCCTCGAGTGCGCTGTTCGACCTTACCGTCTCGGACGACATCTACAAGACCCAGGGTGTCGAGGCGTACCGCCATCACCAGCAGCAGAACCTGGACGAGCCATTCCCCAAAGGCGTGGCGTTCCCGTTCATTCGCCGCTTCCTGAGCATCAACCAGGCCTTCCCCGAGCAACTGCCGGTAGAGGTGGTGCTGCTCTCGCGCAACTCCCCGGAAACCGGCCTGCGGGTATTTCGTTCGATCAACCATTATCAGCTGGACATCACCCGCGCGGCGTTCATGTCGGGCCGCTCGCCCTACGAGTACATCCCGGCATTCAACGCCTCGCTGTTCCTCAGTGCCAATGAGGAAGACGTGCAGAAAGCCATCGACGCCAACTACCCGGCCGGGCGGGTGCTGCCGACGCGCATCTACGATGACGAGATCGACACCGAATTGCGCGTAGCCTTCGACTTCGATGGCGTGATTGCCGACGACGAGGCGGAGAGCGTGTACAAGCGCAACGACAACCTGGATGACTTTCAGGAGCACGAGCGCGTACACAAGGGCATTCCGCATTCGCCAGGGCCGCTGGCGGACCTGTACCGCAAGCTTTCGCTGATACGCATGCTGGAGGACCGCAAGCTGGCCGAGAACCCGGACTACAAGCGGATCTTGCGGATTGCCATTGTCACGGCGCGCAATGCGCCTTCACATGAGCGGGTGGTGACGACGTTGAAGGACTGGGGCGTATCGCCGGACGAGTGCTTCTTTCTCGGCGGCATGGAGAAGCCCAGGGTGTTGTCGATCCTGAAGCCCCATGTGTTCTTCGACGACCAGCGCAGCCACTTGCAGTCGCCGGCAGGGGATTTGCCGATGGTGCATGTGCCGTTCGGGGTGGCGAACAGGGGGCGTTCAACGACGCTCTCCCCGCACGACACGCCTGTGCGGGAGCAGGACGACACCGGCGTTGCTGCAGGCTGAACTGGCGCGCTCGCTGGCGATCGAGCCACCGCAGGTGGTGCCCCTGCTGAACAAGCTGGAAGAGCGGGCCTTGGCCGTGCGCGTGCGGTGCAAGCCGGACAAGCGGTCTTACGGGATCTTCTTGAGCAAGGCGGGAGAAGCGCTGCTCAAGGAACTGAAGCAGATCGCCAAGGACAGCGACCGCGAGGCGACCTCGGCGCTGGATGATGAGGAGCGGGACCAGTTGTTGCGGTTGTTGACCAAGATTTACCTGGAGTAACGCTCAGGCGCAGTGGTGCAAACCGGAGACAGCTAGCCCCCTGCGTTGGCCAAAGACGTTTGCTTTTCATCCTTGAGGCTTACGAACCTTGGCCCGCAGCGGTTCGAAGTAACCCTCGTCGGCACGGGCGCCAGCCGCCGTTGCGCCACCCGCAAGCAACAGGTTCATGGCCACTCGGCGTCTGAAAACCACCTCTATCTCAACCATAAAATGCATTTATTGAATTTTAGGCATTTTTATTAATTCATATTAATAATATTAGCTTAGACGCAAAAAGTATTTCAAAACGTTTTTTCATAGAGATATGTTCTCACCAGACCGACCCCTGACTGGCGGAGGCAAAGGAACCTAATACCTCCTTGCGCCTCGGTCATCACACCCGGCTGCGGTATCCAGGTATCCGAAATCCCACTCGATGCTGGTTATCTGGAAGCTGCAGCATGAAGCCTTTGCCCTACCCTGTACGCCCTCACCTGTCCGCCGCCGTTGCATTTGCCCTCTTCACGCCCACGACCTTCGCCGAGCCTGCCCAAACGCCGGGCGACAAGCTGCCAACCGTCACCGTCACAGCGGAGCACCGTGAAGAGAACCTGCAGAAAACCCCGCTGGCGATCAGCGCTTTCGACGAGCGCACCCTGCAGGATGCGCAGATCAACAACATCCGCGACCTGTCCGGTCGGGTGCCCAACCTCACCCTGAACCGCCAGTCCATTTCCTACAGCGCACAAACCTACGGCATACGCGGTATTGGCGAGACCGACCCGATTCAGGAAGCGGCCGTTGCGGTATACGCCGATGACCTGTACATCCCGCGGGCGATTTCTTCGATGCTGGACTTCAACGACGTGGAGCGCGTTGAAGTGCTGCGCGGCCCACAAGGCACCCTGTACGGGCGCAACAGTGCAGCCGGCGCGATACGGGTAATCACCCGCGATCCGACCCAGCAGGCGCGCGCCTTCGTCGAGCTGGGTGCCGGCAACTTCAACGCACAGAACGGCCGCCTGCTGGTCAGCGGGCCATTGGTGGACAACACCCTGTTCGGCAGCTTTTCGGCCATACGCCTGACCCGCGACGGCACCGTGTACAACCGCACCCGTGACAAGGACGTCAACAACATCGACATCCAGTCCTACCGCGGCAAGCTGCGCCTGGCCCCGCAGGATTCGCCCTGGGATGTGCAACTGACCCTGGCCGGCACCTTCGACCGCGGCGATACCACCAGCTATACCCCCTTCAACCCGGCCAACGGCCATTTCGACAAGTTCAAGACCTACAGCAGCCTCGACCCAAAGAACAAGCTGGACCAGGGCAGTGCGGTGCTGCGCGCGATCTACAGCATCGATGACCACCTGAACTTCAAGTCGGTCACGGCCTGGTCCGAGTTCGACCAGCCGGTGGACTACGACAACTCCGGCCAGGCCAACAGCGGCACTGCATCGCCGATCCAGAACAACCTGATCACCTACAAGCAGCGCTACGCCACCCAGGAGTTCCAGCTCAACGGCGAATACGACAGGTTCAGCTACACCCTCGGTGTGTACCTGTACAAGGAGCGGTTTCGCGCCGAGCGCGACAGCCTGACCTTTTCGGTGGCGCAAAACCGGGTCAATGCCAGCGGCCAATACAGCACCACCGATACCGAAAGCTATGCGTTGTACGGCCAGAGCAATTACAAGCTCACCCCTCGCCTGTCGCTGACCACCGGCCTGCGCTTCACCCACGAGCACAAGAATTTCGATTACAGCAACTACGCCATCACCACCGACCGGGTAATCACCGGCACCAACTTCGCTGCCGAAACCAGTGATTCCTGGGCATCCCTCAGCCCCAAGATCGGCCTGGAGTACGCCTGGAGCGATAACCTGGTGCAGTACGGCTATGTGGCCCGGGGCTTCAAGGCCGGCGGCTTCGACAACCGCGCGCCAACCCGCGCCGCTGCCGAGCAGGGCTTTGATCCGGAAAACGTCACCACCTATGAGGTGGGCTTCAAGGGCGACTTTGCCGATGGCCGCCTGCGCAGCAACATCGCCTTCTTCTATAACGACTACGACGACCTGCAGACCAATGCCTGGGACCCGGCCATCAGCGCCAACCTGCGTACGAACGTCGGCAGTGCCCACACCTACGGCGTGGAGCTGGAAAACACCGTGCTACTGGCACGCGACCTGCGCCTGACTGCCAATCTGGGCTACCTGAAAAGCCAGTACGACGACTTCCAGAATGCCAGTGGCCCAGGCGTGAGTGCCGACGGCAAGGAAATGATCTTTGCACCGGAATGGAACGCCAGCCTTGGCCTGAACTGGACGGTGCCCGTCAACCTGCCGGGTGAGCTGGTGGCCAACACCGACTACCAGTACCAGACCCGCTCCTACGCCAACCCGCTGAACGCCGACATCTACGAAGTACCTGCCCAGGGCTTCTGGAATGCCAGCACCAGTTATGCCAGCGCGGACGGCCACTGGACCACCACCTTGTCGGTCAAGAACCTGCTCGACCGCGCCTACCCGCAAAGCATTGCCTACTCGGCCGCCAGCCGCACCGCCTATTACTCGGTCAACGACCCACGCACCGTGCTGCTGAGTGTGCGCTACGAGCTGTAGCGCCGCGCTGAACGGACTCACTTTCCACTTGCAAGGAGAACACACCATGGGCTTGACCCGTAGAGACCTTATTGCCCACCTGATGGCCGCTGGCAGCTACGGCGCCGCGCTTGGCAGCCTGTCCGCGCTGGGCCTGTTGCCTACTGCGGCCACGGCCAGCACCTTCCAGCCGCTGGGCCTGCCGACCACGTCCGGCAACGGCAAGCGCGTGCTGGTGGTGGGGGCTGGCATCAGCGGCCTGGTGGCAGCCTATGAACTTGGCAAAGCCGGTTTTGAGGTGCGCGTGCTGGAAGCCCGCGAGCGAATCGGCGGGCGTGCGTGGACGCTGCGCAACGGCGACGAGGTACTGCACAATGACGGCAGCCGCCAGCAGGTGCGTTTCGACAACGGCCACTATTTCAATGCAGGGCCCGCACGCCTGCCCAGCCATCACCTGACCATCCTCGGCTACTGCCGCGAGCTGGGCGTCCCGCTGGAAGTGCTGGTCAACAGCAGCCGCAACGCCCTCGCCCAACCGGACCTAGCGCAGCCGCCGTTACTGCTGCGCCAGGCGGTGAATGACACCCGTGGGCACCTCAGCGAACTGCTGTCGCGCAGCATCAGCGGCAAAGCGCTGGACAAGGAACTGGACACCGGCGACCAGAAGGCCCTGTTGGACTTTCTAAAGGTATACGGCGACCTCGACGAGCAGCGCCATTACAAGGGCTCGGTCCGCGCCGGCTATACCCGCTTCGCCGGGGCGGGCGACCAGACCCCGATCCAGCGCCAGCCCGTGGCACTCAGACAACTGTTAAACCCTAACCTGATGCTGCCGCTGGTATTCGACGAGATCCCGGAGTTTTCCGCCACCATGTTCCAGCCGGTCGGCGGCATGGACCAGATTGCCAAAGCCCTGTACGCCAAGGTGCAGGACAAGGTGCAGCTGCACGCCGAAGTGCAGGCGATCCGCACCGGCGACAAGTCCAGCCAGGTCACTTGGCGGGACCGTCGCAGCGGCAAGACCCAGGTAGAAACGGCCGACTACGCCATCGTCACCATTCCCCTGCCACTGCTGGCCCGGGTCGACCACAACTTTGGCAAGACGACCCAGGCGGCCATCGCCCAGGCCAAGCCAGACCTGGCCAACAAGGTGGCATGGCAGGCGCCTCGTTTCTGGGAAAGCGAGTTCCAGATCTACGGCGGGCTCTCCTACATCAACCACGAAGCGCGGCTGCTGTGGTACCCCAGCGACCACCTGAACAGTGCCCAGGGCATCCTGGTGGGCACCTACAACACCGGCGAAGTGGCGCGCACATTCGCCACGCGTTCGACAGAGCAGCAACTGGCGTCGTCGCGCCAGGCCGTGGAGTCGCTGCACCCGGGCCATGCCGGCAAGTTGCAGCGCGGCGTGGCGGTGAACTGGTCCAAGGTGCCGTTCAGCGAAAGCCCATGGATTGTCCACGACGTGCTGGCCGAACCCGGCTACTCGCACCTCAACCAGCCCCGGGGCCGCACCTGGCTGGCCAGCGATGCACTGGCCCATGGCGGGGTGGGCATCTGGCAGAACAGCGCTGCGGACTCGGCACGCCATGTGGTCGGGCAGATCGCCCGGCACGCCCTGCAACAGCAACGCGGCGTCGCCGCCTGAACAAGGAAGCCCTCTGATGAACACGACTGCCCTGCTGCTTGGAGCCTTCATGTCACTGTCCGCACTTACCGCCCAGGCCGACACCATCAAGCGTGTCGACCCGCCAGGCTCGAAGTTCCCCATTTCGCAACTGGTCACCGTACCCGCCGGCACCTCGCTGACCTTCGTCAGCGGCACCTTGCCCGACGTTGCCGACCCCAAGGCACCACCACAGACCATTGCCGCCTATGGCAACACCGAAACCCAGACCCGCTCAGTGCTGAAAAAGATCCAGGCTGCGCTGCAAAGCCAGGGTCTGGGCCTGGGTGACGTCGTACAGCTGAGGGTGTTTCTGGTAGGCGACCCGGCCACCGAGGGCAAGCTGGATTTTGCCGGGCTGCAAGCCGCCTACACCGAATTTTTCGCCACTGCCGAGCAGCCGAAAAAGCCAACCCGCACCGCCTTGCAGGTGGTGGCCCTGCCCCTGCCGGGCGCCCTGGTCGAGATCGAAGCGGTCGCTGCAAAAGCGCCCTGATACGCCGCTAGCCAATTTCCCCTATTGCTTGCCTGCCGGGGCCACCCGGCGGGCGGCCCCTGTGCACCCGCTGTTCGACAGCGCTCATGGAGAGCGAACATGCTTCACGCCTTGAAACTGCCCAGCCCGCGCCTGCAACCCGCACTGCTGACCATGGCCCTTGGTACCACCGGCCTGGCCGCGCCTGACGCATTTGCCGAGGGCGCTGCCCAGGCCACGGCCCCGTCACAGCTGGGCACCGTGATCGTCACCGGCAACCGCGGCTCGGAAAAACGCACCGTCACCACCAGCCCGGTGCCGATCGATGTGATCAGCGCCAAGCAACTGCAGCAAACCGGCAAGCCCGGCCTGATGGAAGCCCTCAGCGCCACCGTGCCATCCTTCACCCTGCCGGAAAAAACCGGCTGGGACGCCAGCGGCATGGCCCGTGCGCCCAGCCTGCGCGGGCTGAATGCGGCCCAGGTGCTGGTACTGGTGAACGGCAAGCGCCGCCATACCAGCGCCACCCTTAACATCAGCGGCATCCATGCGGGCGCAGCACCCACCGACCTTGACCTGATCCCCATCAGCCTTATCGACCACGTCGAGGTACTGCGCGATGGCGCAGCCGCACAGTACGGCTCCGACGCCATCGCCGGGGTGATCAACGTGATCCTCAAGGCCGACGCTTCCGGCACCTCGGTGACCAACGCAGGCCAGGGTTACGACGGCAAGAAGCAGACCGTGCAGCAAGGCTTGAACAAGGGCTTCGAGGTCGGTGACAGCGGCATCGTGCAGCTGGCCCTGGATGCGCGCAGCCAGAACGACGACAACAAGGCCAGCGCCAACGGCTACAGCTATGCCGAAGCCTTCGACAAGGCCGGCAAGTCGACCTACGGCGGCTACGGCACGCCGAAGATCAACCTGCTGACCCTGGGCTACAACGCCGAACTGCCGCTAAGCGACGACCTGACCCTGTATTCCTTCACCACCTATTCGCACCGCAAGGCCGAGCAGGGCCAGAACTTCCGCCTGCCGACCATCACCAACACCATCACCACCGGCCCCAACGGCTACCCCGGTGGCTACACGCCCACCTGGTACATCGAGGAAGATGATGTGCAGGGCGCCTTCGGCGCCAAGGGCAATGCCGGGGAATGGGCCTGGGACCTGTCCAGCACCTACGGGCGCAACGAGGCGCTGCAGGGCACCACGCACAACCAGAACGCCTCGCTGGGCGAGGCCACGCCCAACCATTTCGAATCGGGCACCTGGATTGCCACACAGCTGACCAGCAACCTGGACCTGCAACGCAGCTTCGACATCGGCCTGGACAAGCCGCTTGACCTGTCCTGGGGCCTGGAACACCGGCGTGATACCTATCAGGTGCGCGATGGCGACTGGGCCTCGTGGGCCAACGGCGGCTACTGCCGTGCGCCCGGCGACTGCGCCGCCTCCGGTGCACAGGTCACCAACGGCATCTCGCCGGACGAAGCCACCAGCACCAGCCGCAACAGCGTGGCCAGCTACATCGAGGTCGGCTTCAACCCGCTGCCGCAGTGGTACCTGGGCAGCGCGCTGCGCTATGAACACTACAACCGTGGAGTGGGTGCCACCCGCAGCGGCAAGCTGACCACCCGCTACGACTTCACCCCCGAGCTAGCCGTGCGCGCCACGGTCAGTAACGGCTTTCGTGCACCTTCGCTGGCCAACAGCCTGTTCAGCGCCCGCTCGACCACCTACGGCGTGGTCAATGGGGTATACCAGTCGATCAACTACGGCGTACTGCCGGTGGACTCGGCGGCAGCCAAGGCATTGGGCGCCACCGCACTCAAGCCCGAGCGCTCGACCAACTACAGCCTGGGCCTGACCTACCAGCCTGCCCCGCAGCTGTCGTTTACTGCGGATGCCTACGTGATCAATGTGCGCGACCGCATCACGCTCACCGGTACCCTGCTGGGCGACGAAGTGACCCAGGCGCTGCTGGACAACGGCATCGACTCCACCTCTGGCGGACGCTATTTCACCAACGGCGCCAGCACCCGCACCAAGGGCCTGGACCTGGTGGGCAATTTCGACCAGAACCTGGGCAACTGGGGGCAACTGAAATGGACAGCTGCCTTCAACTGGAACCAGACGCAGATCCTCAGCTACAAGGAGAACGTCACTATCCAGGGCACGGACTACAGCCTGATGGACCGCCAGGCGCGCAACTTTTTGACTGAGGTGCAGCCGCACACCAAGTTGATTCTGGGCGCCAACTGGCAACGCGAGCGCTGGACCAGCAACCTCACCCTGACCCGCTATGGTTCATGGCGTGAAGTGAACTCGGCGACCGACCGCAGCCTGGACCGGGAGTACAAGGCGCGCTGGATCACCGATATCGACGTGGGGTATCAGCTGACCAAAGACCTCAACCTGGCCGTGGGGGCGCAGAACCTGTTTGATGTTTACCCCGAACGGCAGAACCCCAGCAGCAAGACCATGACCAAGGGGTATGGGGCCTATTCGCCTTATGGCTTTACCGGGGGTTACTACTTCACCCGGCTGACTTACAACTTCTGATATGCACCGTTTGCAGACTGGGGCCGCAAAGCGGCCTCGAAAACCCAAGCTAGAACGCATATTTAAAACAAAAGACCATGCCGGTAGGCTAGATTCATTCGAAACACGAGGCGCCCCCAATGAGCCTGATCCCCGGGTTATCTGACAATGCCCACGTGCTGATATGTGGTGCCAGCCGAGGTATCGGCCTGGCACTGTGTGCGGCGTTGCTGGCCCGCGATGATGTAAGCCGGGTCTGGGCTGTGTCGCGACACGCCCGCACTGCTGACGGCCTGCTTGCGCTGGCCCAGGCACATGGCGAACGCGTGGTACTGCTGGATTACGATGCTCGCGACGAGCAGGCGCTGGCTGCGCTTGCAAGCGAGGTGGGCCTTGCCTGCCCGCACCTTCACCTGGTTATCAGCACACTCGGTATCCTCCACCAGGAGGGCACCAAAGCCGAGAAATCACTGGCCCAACTGGACCTCACCAGCCTGCAAGCCAGCTTCGCCACCAATGCATTCGCGCCGATCCTGTTGCTCAGGCATCTGTTGCCACTGCTGCGCACTCAGCCCGCCACCTTCGCAGCCCTGTCGGCCAGGGTTGGTTCGATCGGCGACAATCGACTGGGCGGCTGGTACAGCTATCGCGCGAGCAAGGCGGCGCTGAACCAGCTGCTGCACACCGCAAGCATCGAACTGAAACGCCTGAACCCGGCCGCCACGGTGCTGGCGCTGCATCCGGGGACTACCGATACCGAGCTGTCGCGGCCATTTCAAGGGAATGTGCCGGAGGGGAAGCTGTTTGAGCCGGCGTTTGCGGCACAGTGTGTGATTGAGCAGGTGGGGCGGCTTGGGCCGTCGGAGACTGGCAGTTTTTGGGGGTGGGATGGCGAGCGGATAGCGTGGTGAGCTATCAGGCCCCAAACCGCCCATAAAGGCATATTGACATCAGTGCGTCTCTGGGGAAAATCTAGTGTACATTTCCCTCAAGGATGGCCTCACGTGTATCGAACTATTTTCCTGCAACCCACTGAAGGCTTCGGCTCCCACCTGGTCAGCCACGACAGTGTCCCGATGCCACGCGGTACGCTGAGCAGCACATTCATCTTCTCGTCTATCGGGGATGCGTTGTCCCGGGCCTACGATTCGGTTAAGGAAACCGTAGGTGACGTTACCGATAGCGTCTCCGAAACGGTATCCAATGCCTACGATGCCACCGTTGAAACCGTCAGCAACGTGGCGGATACGGTCGCCGAGACGGCTTCAAGCGCATACAGCTCCACCGTCGAAACCCTCTCCGACGCCGCTGATACCGTTAGTGAAACGGTATCCGACGGTTACGACGCCACTCGCAATTATGTAGAGGGCGTTGCCTCGGGAGAGAAAGAAATAAACTACTGGAAAGTGCTCGGCGGCGCCGCGATCGGAGTTGGTGCTGTTGCTGCCGCGCCCTTTACCGGGGGTGGCTCACTGGCCGGGGGCGCAACATTGCTCGGTTCACTGGCTGGAGCCGGCACAGTCGCCGCCGCGGTGAGCGCCGGTGTCGCCGGCGCCGTGGTCGCAGCGAACCTCGACGGTGATGAAGAAATTCACAAGGCTGGCGTCGAGGCTGGTCGCAAACAAGCCAAGGCCGAGCACCTGGCCGAAATAACAAATCTTCATCAGCAACTGGAAAAGGCCATGCAGAGCCTCAAGCTTGCTGGCAAGCATTTCAATGCCATCATCGCGCTGAATGCGGTTGCGGTGGCGACGGCCAATTGCAAAGGCGGGATAACCGACGAGGATCGTGAAGGTATAGAGCAGTTCATTGCCGGTGTCGCTGCGGGTGCCATTCCGCAAGCCGTGCAGGGCAAGATCGAATCGCTTTATCTGCTGCCACCAAGCGTCAGGGAAGCCTTCACCATGGCAGCAGAGTCGGGCATGGACATGGCCATCTTCGACGAAATCATCAACATGGTCGTTCTTGGCAAAGCCAGCGTTCATCCGCAGGAAGCAGCCTTCATGCAAGCCTGGAACCACCTGAAAGCCGCCTAAGGAAAGCGCCGATGAGCAAGCTTGAACTGTTCCGAAAGCAACAAGCACTTCGCGCGCAACTGGCCAACCGCCCGCTGACTCATGCCGCAGCCAATCCTGAGGACGTGGCTGTCCTGCTGGCCAGCGAAGCCGACGCCACACGTCTCGCCAGCCTGGATTATCACGCCTCGCTGAGCCTTACTCTGCAAACTGCACCGCAAGATGCTCACGTATTGCTGGACGAACTTGAAAAGGAGTTCGATCAGGCGCGGGTCTCAGAGCTGCTGGCCAAGGCACAACGCGACATTGTCTCGGCCATTGCCGGCCCGTTGGGGCTGGGTAAAGTGCTTGCGGTTTACGACAAACAAGGGGGCAATGTGACGACTATTCACAATGCCCAGCAAGGCATCTATGCAAACGCCGACGAACTGTACAACCGCAACGACTACGACAGAGGCTTTAACAGCCAAGGTAAGAAGTTTGCCGGTGACAGCAAGAAGTCGGTAGGTGCCACCTTCACCAAAGGGCAGTTGGACAACAAGGATCAGCTGGTTGACGGATACACTGGCGAAACCGTCATGGGCATGCATACCAGTCCCGACCATATCGTGCCGCTGAAGTCTTATCACAAGAACGGCGGCTACATGCAGTCGAAGACCCAACGCGCCGACTTTGCGACGGATACCGAAAACCTGACCTCCACCCAGCGCGGCATCAACCACTCGATGAGTGATGAAGACAAACTGGACTGGCTGGATAAAAAGTCCAACGGTCGTTCGGTCAGCAACGAACAACACTATGGCATTGACCGTGAGCGACTTGAGGCAGCAGTCCAACGCGGCCAGGCCGCAGCTGAGCGCCACGGCCCCACCGCTGCAGAGAAAGCCGCCTTCTACTCGACCCACGCTGCCCAGACGGGTATGACCGAAGGCTTGAAGATGGGCGCCCAGCAAGCCTTCGGCCTGTTGATGGTAGAGCTGTTCAGCAACGCCTTGGACGAGATCAAAGACCTCTACCGCAATGGCCGCGAAAGCGACACCTTATTGGCCGAGCTGGGCAAGCGCTTTAAGCGTGTCGGCGATAAAGTTGCAGCCAAGTGGGAGCAGATGCTCGACAGCTTCAGTGGCGGGTTCATATCCGGGTTTATCTCCAATGCAGTAACCGTGCTGGTGAACTTGTTTGTCACCACCGGAAAACGAGCCGTGCGGATGATACGCGAAGGTATTTTCTCGCTGCTCAAGGCATTGAAAACCTTCCTTTTCCCACCTAAGGACATGACCTTCGCCCAGGCGGCGCACGAAGCGTTGAAGCTGCTGGCGGCAGGTGGCGTGGTGGTCGGCGGCGTTGCGTTGGAAGAAGCTGCCGAAAAGCTGATTCTAAGTGTGCCGCTGTTTGCTCCGATAGCCGGCATGCTGACGGCAATTCTGGTAGGCGCAGCGACGGCGCTGAGCATGACCTTTGTCTGCTATCTGCTCGATAAGCTCGACCTGTTTGGTGTTGTGCGGGCAGAGCGAGACAGGCAGGTGATTGGCGCCCTGGATACCCGCATCAGTGGGCAATTGGCATTGTCGGTGAGTATCATTGAAGAGCTGGATGGGTATTTGCTGGATCCGCCACTGCCAGCTTGATTTATAGCTACGCTGGAGCGACAGGGTTATTTCTCCGGCGTAGCCTGCTCACCGCAGGCTACGGGTTAGAGTTACTAACTGCAATCCAGTAGTACAGGAAAGTGCTGAACATATTTCAATGAACACCAGCACCTGATGCACTCATTACACACACGATAGGAAATCAAGCTTTGTTTATTATCACCGCAGTAATCCGGCTCATATGGTCACTCACAGTCGGATTATTTTTTTTCGCCCTTGGACTCATACTATTTTTGCTATTTGACATTTTCAAACCGTCGTCCGATCTGGGCTACCGAATTCTAAATTCCATGTACAAGTTCGGCAGCCTGGGCGTCTTTAAAGGCCTTAGAATGGTGCAAGACCAATTCGATATTCGCGTCGAGAAGCGTCGCGGACAAGCAGTTGATCAAGGCAAAACTGACGGTCTGAGCTAACACTGAGGTCTCAATCCCTGTCTGAGCTGGGCAGTTGAGGGAGTAGAGGCTTCTGGGGACAGGATGGCAGCGGCCAGATGGGCAGGCGGACGAGCCGCCGGCCCCGTAAATGCTGATGAATGCTCTCGCGCCGGGTGCCCAGTTGCATCCCGGCCGAGGCAGTGCGTTCCATCGCGAGGTCAGCTCAGCGAGGGCCGCCGCCCTGATGGCCGCCGAAGCCACCGCCACCGTGGCCACCACCGTGACCGCCGCCACCGCCCGGCGGCATGAACATCCAGCAACCCGACAGGCTAGATACCAGGACTGCAACCAGGGCTGCACGGAAAAGCTGTTTCGACTTCATTGGAACGCTCCACAGGGTTAGATCTGCTGCCTGCCAGTAGCCGGTTCGGCAGCGGGCGGATTCTAGAGCTGTGGGGTGATGGCACAGGGAAACTTTGCATAACTTTACAGTTGGCGCAGTCATCAGGGCGTAGTGAACAAGTCTTGCCAGCGCTTGGGCCGGCGGGTAGTCAGCATGTGCCGGTGTCGCGCTCCTGCAGCAACTTGCGGGCTTCGCGGGCCAGCTTGTCGAGACGGTCGACCAACTCGACCATCACGTCCAGCGTGTCCGCTTCTTCATCCCGCTCGTGATTCTTCCTGACCGCAGCGATGCATTCACGCATGGCCGGCGACCAGCGTTCCTCGGCTTCTTCGCCCAGGGCAATAAGGGTATTGATGCCTCGCCGCGCCCCCGAGGTAATGTCCTGCGCTTCGGCGGCGAGCTCCGTGGGTGCGGCCAGCCGCACTTCGGGATCATAGGCGCTGTCTTCCTCAACGCCCCCCACCTCTGCCTCATCAGCCGGGCAGGCAGCCTTGACCAACGCGTCGGTCAGCTCGCGAATGTCATCGCTGAGGAACTGCACGGTGGCCAAGTGCGTATTGCGGCGCGGGGCCTGCGGCAGAAAGAACTGCACCTGCTCGCCTTCGCCCAGTACCGCGTCGCTCCACTCGCGCAAGGTCTGCCCATAGCTGAAGCGCGGGTAGTTGACCCGCGGGTAGAGGCGCTCGATCACTTCATCGCTGAGTGAGCTTGGGTCCACCATGACCCCGTACTTGTGCAGGAGGTCGAAGGCGACTTTGTAACGCGGGGTCAGCAGCTTGCGGTTGATGCCCTGATGAAATGGCGCCGACAAGGTGCGCATTGCGTCGTTCAGGGTTCGGTTATCCAGCACCCCGACCAGCTCGCCCAAGGTGTCTGCGTCGCTGGCACCTTCTGGTACCACCCAGTCGGCCATCAAGACACGTGCTTCATCCAGCGCCTGGGTGATCGTTTTTACAGCGTGCGGCATGGGAAATCCCTTTTGTATAAGCGTCCATGCACAGGGCCTGGAACACTGCATGATATCTTTTTGATATTGCAGCGGAGATTGCCAATTTATGCCGGCTTCGGCAAGCCGCGCCCGAGGGCTGCGGTATGGCGCCACCACGACGTCCTTGACCCACTTCCCCCGCCGCCGCATGCTCGAACGCTTCCACCCCACGCTCAAGGAACGATTGCATGAAGCTGGAAACTCTCGCCATCCACGCGGGCTTCAGCCCCGACCCGACCACCAAGGCAGTGGCCGTACCGATCTACCAGACCACCTCCTTCGCCTTCGACGACACCCAGCACGGCGCGGACCTGTTCGACCTGAAAGTGGCCGGCAACATCTACTCGCGCATCATGAACCCGACCAACGATGTACTCGAAAAGCGCATGGCAGCCCTGGAAGGCGGGGTTGGCGCGCTGGCGGTGGCCTCGGGCATGGCGGCCATCACCTACGCCATCCAGACCGTCGCCGAGGCTGGTGACAACATCGTCTCGGTGGCCAAGCTGTACGGCGGCACCTACAACCTGCTCGCCCACACCCTGCCGCGCATGGGCATTCAAACCCGTTTCGCCGCCCATGACGACATCACTGCGCTCGAAGCCTTGATCGACGCACGCACCAAGGCGGTGTTCTGCGAATCCATCGGCAACCCCGCCGGCAATATCGTCGATATCGCCGCACTGGCCGAAGCCGCCCACCGCCACGGTGTGCCGCTGATCGTCGACAACACCGTGGCTACCCCGGTGCTGTGCCGACCGTTCGAACATGGCGCGGACATCGTCGTGCACTCGCTGACCAAGTACATCGGCGGCCACGGTACCAGCATCGGCGGCATCGTCATCGACTCCGGTACGTTCCCCTGGGCCGATAACAAGGAACGTTTCGCCCTGCTCAACACCCCCGACCCGTCCTACCACGGCGTCACCTACACCGAAGCCTTCGGACCCGCCGCCTTCATTGGCCGCTGCCGCGTGGTGCCGTTGCGCAACACTGGCGCTGCGCTGTCGCCGTTCAACGCCTTCCTGATCCTGCAAGGCCTGGAAACCCTGGCCCTGCGCATGGAGCGCCACACCGAGAACGCGCTGAAGGTCGCCCATTACCTGCAAGCGCACGAGCAGGTGGCCTGGGTGAAGTACGCCGGGCTGCCCGACCACCCCGAGCATGAACTGGCCCAGCGCTACACCGGCGGCAAGCCGGCGTCGATCCTGTCGTTCGGCATCAAGGGCGGCCAGGCAGCCGGTGCGCGTTTCATCGATGCGTTGCAACTGGTGGTGCGCCTGGTGAACATCGGCGATGCCAAGTCTCTGGCTTGCCACCCCGCCTCCACCACCCACCGCCAGCTCAACGACGAGGAGCTGGAAAAGGCCGGCGTGCCGCGGGACATGGTGCGCCTGTCGATAGGCATCGAGCACAGTGACGACATCATCGCCGACCTGGCCCAGGCCCTGGAGGCCAGCCGCGGGTGAATCATCCGCGCCCTACCCAATGCCGACGGCGGGCGCACCGTCATCTAGCCTGGATACACCCGCAATGACCTTGTTCTACCTGAAACTTATCGTCACCCCCCTGCTGATGTGGGCCATCTCCCTCGCCTCGCGCCGCTGGGGCGGTTTGCTGGGTGGGTTGCTGTCCGGCCTGCCGATCACCTCGGCACTGGTAATGACCTTCCTGTGCCTGGAACAGGGCAATGCCTTCGCCTTGGGCGCGATACCCGGCGCACTGGGCGGCCTGGCGGCGGTGCAGGCCACCTACACCTTCTACCTGTTGGCCACGCGCAGGCTGGGCACCGCCGCAGCCGTGCTGCTGGCGTTGCTGTGCTATGGCGTGGCCGCCTATGCGTTTACCCACTGGGGCAACCTGTACCTGTCGATTGCCGTGGCACTGGTGCTGATCGGCGTGCTGATACGCGCCAGCGGCCGTGAGCCCAAACCCGACACTTTGAGCCGCACCCGTCAGCGATTTTGGGAGATCCCCCTGCGCATGGTGTCTGCTACTTGCCTGCTGATGATCATCACCAGCCTGGCCAGTTGGTTGGGCCCGGCGACCAGCGGGATGCTCGCCCCGATACCGGTGATTGCCTGGCCGCTGGTGGTGTTCGCCCATGTACAAGGCGGGCGGGCCGGGATGGTAGCGATGGTGCGGGGCAATGCGATCGGTGCGGTGGGGGTGATCGCGTTTTATCTTGTGCTGGCGGCGCTGCTCGAAGTGTGGGGCGTTGGCCTGACCATCGGGCTGGCCATGCTTTGCGCCGTAGTGCTGACCGTTGGGCTGGCTACCCTATTACGAAAGCGTTGATGCGCCAGAGGGGCTGCTGCGCAGCCCATCGCAGGCAAGCCAGCTCCCACAGGGACGGTGCAACGCCTGAGCCTGGCGCCATACCTGTGGGAGCGGGCTTGCCCGCGAACACCGGCGCAGCCGGTGCCATACTCCGCGCAGGATGCTTCGCGGGTAAACCCGTTCCCACAGTGGCCGTGCCAGATCAATGAATTGAGGTAACCCCATGAAGTATCAGATTCGCAGGGCGCGACCAGAAGATGCTGCTGGCATCAGCCGAGTGATCATCGCCGCCCTGCGCCAGACAAACGCAGCGGACTACGATGCCGCGACGATTGCCAGGGTCGAGCAATCGTTGAGCGAAGCGCGCATTGCTGACCTGCTTGAGAAACGCCTGATCTTCGTTGCGGCCGATCACGATGAGGTCGTGGCTACTGCCAGCCTTGAAGATGATGTAGTCAGAAGCGTATTCGTCGCCCCCGACTATCAGCGGTCGGGTATCGGCGAGCAGTTGATGTTGACCGTCGAAAACGAGGCGCTGATGCGTGGCTCGCAGCGGTTGCGAGTGCCCTCTTCGATTACGGCGCAGGGTTTCTACAAGCGCTTGGGGTACAGCAAAGTGCGTGATGAATACCACGGGGATGAACGCACGATCATCTTGGAGAAGCGGCTGATCAAGCCATGATGGCAGGGCCTGGACGCCTTTGAGTTGTTGGCATCAGGCCCTGTAGGCAAACGCCATCAACGCGGTTGAGGATGCTCGGCGGATACCGAGTTATTGGCCTCCACGTCTTTCATTTCCTCTTCGATCGGGCCGTCATCATCTGCGGGTAATGGAACCTCTCCATCACCTGCCCCCACCTGCTCATCGTTGGTTCTTGCGGTACCGTTGTCCCGGTCGAGCTGCCCGTCCTGGTCCGAACCGGGATTGCCGGGAGGTGGGTCCCAGTCTACCGGGCGCTTTTCGGACCAGGCTTCACCGACACCTTGTTTGGGCTCGGACTCAGCCTGCTCAAGGCCCGAGCCGTGGCCCCCTGCGTCGGTGGTATTTTCCGTAGGCCCCGGGTACGGCGAGTCCGGGCCATTGTGGTCGATTGCCATGGGCGTTCTCCTGGTTGCAGCGCAGCGATGGTGCGCTTGTTGTTCAGAGAGAAATCGGCAGGCGTGAGTGCCTTGTGTTCGACCGGTGGTGCAAAAGGCCGGGCTCGCGGCTTTTGCTTGTCAGGGTGCAGGCGGCTTGAACTGGCAGCGGTCAAGCCAGCTGGATTTGCGATAAACCCAGTACCTCTGCCTGCGCGAGAATCTGCAGAGGGGTGGCGTCGGCGGGCGGCATGACCAGGCTGTTCTCGCCATCACCAAAGTGCAGCACCATCAGGTGAAGCGCCGCTTCGTGCAGGGCGAGGTTGGGCTGCTTCAGTTCGAAGGTATGACTGGTAGCCTGGCCATTGAGCAGGTAGCGAACTGTGTACGCGTGCATGAGAACCTCGAAAGCAGATAAGGGACTCACTACCTGACCGGCCGGGCAGGAATTAATTCATCCCGAACTGGACTTTGCCGCTACCAGGTCAGCGAGAGGCTTCTGGTCGATCATTTTCCTCTTTGAGGACCGTGGCTGACAGCTGTAATGCGCCTGCTCGGCGAGCGTAATCAGCAAAGGGTATGCAGTTGTCCCCTCAAGGGGACATCGCTGGCTGTAGCCTCACGTACAGTCACTTGCACACCTGAAAAGCTACAAAAATAAGGATGTGCACCGCATGCATCAGCCCCACAGCGAGCCGCTTCGCTCCCTCTATTTCAACTACCACATCTTCCCCGTCCATACGGCCAGCGTCGGGGCCGCCTGCGTGGAACGCAAACCTGTCGTGGTGGTAGGCGCCGGCCCGATCGGCCTGACCACTGCCCTGGACCTTGCCCGTCATGGCATAGCCTGCGTGGTACTGGCGGCGCAACGGCAAGTGAGCGAGGGCAGCCGGGCGATCGTGTTCACCCGCCGCTCGCTGGAAATCCTGCAGCAGGTAGGCGTCGCCGAGCGGGTCTGCGAGCTTGGCTTGCCGTGGAGCTGTGGCAATTCGTTCTACCGCAACCAGCTGGTGTTTCGTATGGAAAACCCACACGACCCTGACGACCGCTACGCGCCCATGACCAACCTGCAACAACCCCGCCTGGAGCAGTTGCTGGTCGAGGCCGTCGAGGCCAACCCGTTGGTGGAACTGCGCTGGGGCAACCGCGTAACGGGCCTGGCACAGCATGACGACTTCGCCCGGCTGAGCATCGATACCCCAGCCGGTAGCTATGAACTGGACGCTGACTGGGTAGTAGCGGCGGACGGTGCCCGCTCGACACTGCGCACCCTGCTGACGCTGAAACTGGAGGGTACCGCCTACGAAGGGCGCTTCGTGATTGCTGATATCAAGATCGACCTGGGCCTGCCCACCGAGCGCCTGGCCTATTTCGACCCGGACTGGAACCCGGGCAACACCGTATTGATGCACCGCGAACCGGGTGATATCTGGCGCATTGACTACCAACTGCCCGAAAACGAAACCCCGGAACAGGCGTTGCAACCGGAATCACTGCGCACACGCATCAATGCCCAGCTGCGCATGCTTGGCGTTGAAGACCCACAGTGGGAAATGGACTGGAGCTCGGTTTATTCCACCCGGGCGCTGACCCTGCCGAATTACATCCACAAGCGCGTGATATTTGCCGGGGACGCGGCACACCTGTTGCCGATTTTCGGCGTGCGTGGCGCCAATACCGGGTTCCAGGACTGCCATGGCCTGGTGTGGAAACTGGCCCTCACCCACAAGGGTTTGGCAGGCCCCAAGCTGCTGCCGTCCTATTCCACCGAACGCGTCAGTGCGGCGCGGGAAATCATCGGCGAGGCCGGCAAGAGCACCCGGTTCATGGCGCCACCCACTGCGGGTTACCGCCTGGTACGCGATGCGGTGTTGTCGCTGTCGCTGACCCAGGCATTCGTCCGCCCGTTGTACCACTGGCGCACCTCGCGGCCACACGACTACGCGGACTCGGTGCTCAACTGTGCAACTGACGACAATGAGCATTTCACTGCCGGCCCGCGCAACGGCGCCCCGCTACTGAACATCAGGCTGGCCGAAGACGACTACCTGTTCGACCACTTGGGTGTCTGCTTCTACCTGCTCTATTTCACCGACAGTGACTGCATCCCAGGTGACGTGATCGAGCAGGCAACTGCCATTCGCAGCAGCGGCGTGCCCTTGCAGATAATCGCGATTGCGCAAAACGCCCAGGCCATCATCACCGGGGCAGACCAACTGATCGACGACACCACCGGCCGCATCGCCGCCAAGTATGGCATCCCCCGCAATGGCGCTTACTTGGTGCGCCCAGACCAGCACATCTGCGCCCGCTGGCTGCAGGTATCGGCCGCACAACTGCAATCCGCCATCGACACTGCCTTGGGCAAGCACTGAGAGGAAGCGCCATGAACACCCTGACCGCAACAGACCTGGAAGTGGTTTACGACGTACTGGCAGACGCTTTGGACCAGGCCACACCGGCCAAGGCCGGGCTGTTCCTGACCAAGCTGGCGCTGCTCTGCGCCCATGCGCTTGGCGACGCCCAGGCCTTCACTGAACTTGCCCAGTGCGCGCTTAAAGACCTGTAGTACCTGCACTGGCCAATGCACCGAAGCCGGTGCCGCTGAAACCAATAATAACCAGGCGCCCACATGCATCAGAACACTGCCCCCATTACAACGATAAAAACCGCCAGCAGTCCCCAGCAAACCGTGATGCGCAAAGTGTCCAGGCGCCTGCTCGGCTTTCTGTTCCTGTGCTTTGTGCTGTCGTTTCTCGACCGGATCAACATCGGCTTTGCCGGCCTGACCATGATGGGTGACCTGGGCCTGAGCAGTATCCAGTTCGGCATGGCCACCACGCTGTTCTACATCGCCTATATCGCCTGTGGTATCCCCAGCAACATGGCTTTGGCCAAGGTTGGTGCACGCAAATGGATCGGCAGCCTGATGATCGCCTGGGGGCTGGCCTCGACCGCGACGCTGTTCGCGACTGATGCCAGCAGCCTGTACCTGCTGAGGATTCTGGTGGGTATCACGGAGGCAGGCTTTCTGCCAGGTGTGCTGCTGTACCTGACGTTCTGGTTTCCGGCGGCTTACCGGGCACGGGCCAACGCCCTGTTCATGATCGCGATGCCGTTTACCGCAGGCTTCGGGTCGGCGCTCTCTGGGCTGATACTTGGCCTGGATGGTGTGTGGGGTTTGCACGGCTGGCAGTGGCTGTTCCTGCTCGAAGGCATGCCTTCGGTGATCATGGGCTTCGTGGTGTTCGGCTACCTGAACGACACGCCGCAGCAGGCCCGCTGGCTGAGCCGCGAAGACAAGCAACATCTGCAGCATGCCCTGGCCGCAGACAACCCAGCTTCCAACCGCACAACAGGGGACGGCCCCGCTAGCCTGTTGCATGAAATGCTCTCACCCACGGTGCTGATGTTCAGCCTGGTGTATTTCTGCCTGGTCAACACGCTGGCGATGATCGCCATGTGGACGCCGCTGATCATCAAGAGCGTCAGTGCCGCCGACAGCAGCAACAGCACCATTGGCTTTCTGGCGATGATCCCGCAGGTGTGCACCATCATCGGCATGGTGGTATGGGGGCTGCATTCCGACCGCAGCCAGGAACGCAAATGGCACCTGGTGCTGCCCAGGCTGATGGCCGCTGCCGGCTGGATGTTTGCCGCTTATGCCAGTAACCCGATGGTGCAACTGTGCGGCATCTGCATGGCGGCCACCGGGTCGTACACCGCCATGTCGATATTCTGGACTACCCCGGACCAGGCGCTTACGTTCAAGGCGCGCGCCATTGGCATTGCGGTGATCAACGCCTTCGGCAACACAGGTTGGGCGCTGAACCCGCTGGTGGTTGGCTGGTTGAAAGACCTGACCCAAAGTTTCACGGCCGGGATTGTCTATGCCGCAGTGCTGTTGGTGATAGGCGCTTTGCTGACCTTCATGCTGCCCCTGGCCTCGCCCGCATCGGTCCCAAAGCATGCACAAAAGCTGTAGCCGGCGGTTGGCCGCCTCGATAAACCCGAGCCTTATGCAAAACCTGTGGGAGCGGGCATGCCCGCGAGGAATTCGACTCGATGGATGGCACCGGCGTTGCCGGTGTTCGCGGCTAAAGCCGCTCCCACTTGTATTACGCAAGCCTGAAGCCTGCGCACCACCTGTGGGAGCGGGTTCACCCGCGAAGAATCCAACACGGTAGACGGCACCGGCTTTGCCGGTGTTCGCGGCTAAAGCCGCTCCCACTGGTCTTACGCAAACCTGAAGCCTGCACAGTACCTGTGGGAGCGGGTTCACCCGCGAAGAATCCAACACGGTAGATGGCACCGGCTTTGCCGGTGTTCGCGGCTAAAGCCGCTCCCACGGGTATTACGCAAGCCTGAAGCCTGCACAGTACCTGTGGGAGCGGGCACGCCCGCGAAGAATCCGACGCGGTGGATGGCACCGGCGCTGCCGGTGTTCGCGGGCGCGCCCGCTCCCACAAGCCTCGGCATGGCTCCCGAGCCTATGAATGGACAGCTTTATGACTGTCCAATGGCTCATTTAGAGACGTTTCCTACAAGGTTTTAGGACGCCCCAGGAACCTCCGGCAAGCGATTCCTCGTTAGTGTTCAGGGACCATCACGGTCCCTTTCAATGCGAGGTCGTTTTTGACAATCAGCCAACGTATCGCCATTGCGGCAGCCGAAGCCGGGCTGCCTTCTGACCAGTGCATGGCCTGCGAGCGGCAAGGTTTGCCGATCCTGCCGCTGCGCCGCGCCCTGGTGCCGGATACCCGACCGGAGTGCATCACGACCGTGGCGGGTAGCCTGCATATCTCGGCGAAGATGGGCCTGCGCACTTTGCGCATGGGTTACCTGTATGTGCTGCTCGATCAGCAGGTCTGGCATGCCTACGAAGTCAGCGAACAGGGCCACCTGCGGCGCTTCAACCCCTACGAACCGTCAGACGGCCTACCCGCATCGCTGCCCGAAAAGTGTGTGAATGAGAACCACGATATCCCTTCGGCCTTCCTGAACATCGATACCGACCGGTATGGCACAGCCTGGCTGGCCTTCTCCAGCGATGCCTGGCCGGTCAGCGTGCTGAATGCCTACAAGAAGGGCCAGGCACCTGCCCATCGCTTCGAGGGGGTTGACCTGACCCAGGCGCGCAACAACCCAGAATTACTGGGCATTGCCATGACGCCGGATAACCTGCAGGTCGACAAGGATGTGTTCGAGTACGCCCAGCATGGGTGCTCGCCGTTTGACAGTGCGCATGGGTTTCACACTCGCAAGCTGCGTAGGTTTGCCTTGAAGGGGTACCTGGTCAACGCGATGAACCGGCACAAGCTGGAGAACGGCGTGCTGGCGGTGGTGCTCGACGATACCGTTGGCCTGGTTCAGGAATTCAACCACCAGCGCCTGAGCTGGGTGGTGAAGCGCCAGGTCTGGCGTGAAGACCCCATGCGTGCCTACCAGTTGCAGACCTCGCAGATCCTCCAGGTCATTCGCGCCACGCACCGGGAGTGGGCGGCGCAGAAGGTGCCGTCGCTGGAACCGATGACCGGCGATGGGCCACCGGTGTTCGTCGACCCGGCAGTGGAACGTCAACGGTTGGTAGAACGAGCCCAGCTGGAAAGTGACGAGCGTCTTGAAGAGCGCTACCACGAACCGAAGCGAGCGGCGTTCCAGGCCGGGTATGACCAGCAGGAAGCCGAGTTCCAGCGCTACATCGACAAGGACGCCCATGCTTATACCGCGCTGTTCGACACGCCCATGTTCAAGGTGGCCGAGCAATACGACTACGACGGCGATCATCGTGAGTCTGGCGTGGCGTATGCCAAGACCATGGCCTTATGCCTAGGTGGCGGTATTACCGAGGCGGCGGCGTCCGATGTGAGTCCCGCTTCCGGCACCACCGAAACGCTCTGGCAGAAATGGCTACAGTATCCTGATAGCCCTCCCTATCGCGCGTTGTTGATGCGTGACCGTGCGTTGTTGGCCGGGCTGCTTCCCAGCTTTTCCGACGTCACCAACTGGAATGACAGCGACAAGCTCTACGGCATGCTGAGCAAGATCATTGCGAGCGACGACGCCGGCTTGCGCATGCGCAATACCCTCAAGCAAGCGATTGCGGAAACCCAGGGCGCGCTCAACGCGGCGAGCCAGCGCCTTGCGCCCAATTTGCCACCTGGTATTCAGACCGCCGTGCGGCACCTGAACAGTGCAACCCAGTTCCTTTACAACGGCGTGCACCTGATCGAGCTGGAAGTGAAGATGAAGCTGGGCGAGTACCACGCCTTGCAGAGTGCTCATCTACGCGAATTGCAGCACAAGGCCAATGCCTCGATTGCCGAGGCACGGGACCGGATGCATCGCAGCATCGATGACATCGACATCCATTCGACCAAGGCCTGGAACAAGGTGCGGCCGATCATTCAGCACGGGCTGATGAGCCTGGCAGTGCTCGACCCGCGGTTTACCCACACCATGATCAGCGTAACGGTGTGGGTCGAGGGCACCGCTGAAGACGTGCGAGGCCGGTTGATTGAGGAAGCCAGCAAGAGGGTGACCCAGGCGAGCAGCGCGACGCAGATTGCCTTAATGGATATCTCGGTCGCGGCGGGAACCTTGGAGGCGAATGCACGAAAGGTGTTGCAGGACATGCGCATCACTTCGCAGCAGGCGGCACAGCTTGTGCGGACCGGCTTTAGCGGATTGCGCGGAGTGGCAGGTAGTTGGGAGTTGCTGCTGGCTATAGGTGGGTTGTATTTACAGCATGACAGCCTGAGCAGAAATCAGGCAAAAGCGGAAGTGGAGATTGGGCCAAAGGCTCATGAAGCCAAGCTGGCGTTACATGGGTCCCAATTAGGAATATTGGGCGGGCAAATTGAGGTAATTGGACTCGTAATGCGCTCCAGTGTCAGCGCCATACGTAGACCATGGGCTGAGGGAACTGCTATCACTGGAGAGGCCATAATAAAAATCGGTGCGGTACTGAGTGCAGTTGCAGGGGTTTTCGACACGGCACAAGCCAATTTGGCAAGAAAGCGCAGTTTAGCCATTGGGGACACTAAAGCTGCTCTGCAATATAAATATGCCGCGTTAGCATCTGGGGCGGGTACAGTAGCATTTGCGCTTGCAGTTTTCAGACCTTTCGTATTTGGCCCTTTAGGTTTAGCAATTTCATTGTCTCTAGTCGCCTATGAGTTGAGTAAGCGAGCAGAAAACAACGAATCAACTGCTCTCGAACGCTGGGCGCGTCGGTGCTATTTCGGGCTTGCTAATGAAACACCTTCCATACACTGGAATGCTCCGGAATTTTCAGACATAGCATTCGCTGAGCTCAATGCTGCGACGTTGGGTGTGCAGGCAAAGCTAAATTTTGAGTCAAGTATGGCTACGGATCCTACACTCCCAAGAATAGGAGGTTTGGTCAGCTTGAGCACGGTGCAACAGCTCAAGTTTCTCGTCGTATTACCCAAGTTCAATAAAGCGAAATCCGCATATCGCTGGAAATTAATAGCACATCGTGTCGGCGATGGAGCGTTTCCAGATTACGTTGGCGGAGAAAGTATTGCATCGAGTGATTACTTTTCGCATCCAATAAGCCCACTTTCTCCGTCCTCCTCTTTTCCTAAGTTTACACCCCCGCGACATCCAGACTATGGGAGTGATTTTTCCACTGATGAATATCAAAGACCTTACTCCACTGAAGATGGCAGTGTTTTTCAGCTTGAAATATCAGGAGTTGTGCCGCTAGCACCTACGATTGGGAGCCATAGCTTAAGCGCCGCCACCCTACTGGTTATGTATTGGCCTGACCGCGATTTGCCGGATGCCTATATTGAAGTTTGTTCTCGAGGAATGAATGAATGACATTTAAGCCCAAGGTGTTATGGGAGCGCGCGATAGGTTGGAGCTATGACCTGCCTCCGACGGGAGAGGAGCCAGATGACCGCTGCTGGGTAGAGACTGTAAATCCCTCGCCTAATTATTTTGACGACATATACCTTGAACTACCGAGAAAAACAATAAGCCTTCGCGGGTTTTCAGCATTAATCGGTATTCCCGGTTTATGTTTTTGCGTCGGATTAACACTTTCTTTGTACTGGGATTTATTCGTATACGGCTGGCAGCGGGACTGGTTGATGAGCGTATTTATAGTGCTCGGTCCACCAGCAGCTATCTGGGCCCTCATCCCTTACATAAAGGAGGATCTTGTCTTGCCCAGAGACGAACCCATTCGCTTCAATCGCCTGCGTCGGAAAGTCTATTTTTACCAGTACCGCTTCGACCGCATCTTCATCTTCAGCCGTAAACGCTGGGGTGTCCAACCCGTCGCCTACAACTGGGACGACGTCACCGCCGAGGTCTACCGAATCTACGCCCCTGGCCATGGTGGCCTGATCGAAAACGTCATGCTGTCAGTCCGTAATCCTGAGACTGACGAAGTCATTGATCGTGTCTTCTTCACTCATACCCTGCATGAGGGCGAGGCTTACTGGGCCATCGCCCGGCTCTTCATGCAGCAAGGCCCTGAAGCCCTGCCCAAGTTCGTGCACCCACCCCGCGACTGGAACGATGACGATGGCCTGAGCCACATGCATTGCTTGGCGCCGAAAGTACAGTGGCCAACGGAAATCGACCTTGAGTCACGCACTGCGCCAGCAACGGATGAGGTCTGCTGAAAACTACCGCACCTGTTGCTGGCGATTCGGCCAAGATCAGGCCTGCAGGACGAGACAGCGCGCTGGATGGCACCGGCTTTGCCGGTGTTCGCGGGTGAACCCGCTCCCACAGGTAATGCACATGACTTGGAGATTTTGACGCCCCTGCAAGAGCAGCAGCCTGAGCAAAATGCAAAAGTCAGCGCGGTCCCTGTGGGAGATTCTATGGTTTTCAGCAAGGCGCTTTCCCACCCTTGGTGACATATTCGTCCT
>NZ_JBBMRJ010000038.1:0-47103 GCF_037993085.1 Pseudomonas sp. YNh
TGTGAACAGTCAGAATCGGGCATTTAGTCCCACCACCCCTTCAAGTCTAACCATACAAGCGGGTTTACCCGCGAAGGGGCCGGTCCCCTCGCAATGCGGGACGCGCACAGCTCAATGCCTCATGCGCTGGCTGACACTGGTCGCGGTGTACGCACACCCCACAGCCAGTAGCCCAAAGACAGAAGGACCAACCAGCCAACCCCGACATACATGGCGGTGCGGCTGGCCGGGAACCAACCGAGCACGCCAAAGATGAACACCATGAACGCAATCGCGCAAGCTGGCCCTACCGGCCACAGCGGTACCCGATAATCCAGTGCCGCAGCCTCCTCCTTGCTCATGCCTCGCCGCATGGCCACTTGCGACAGCAGGATCATCAACCAGACCCAGACAATGGAGAAAGTGACCACCGCGGCAAGCACCAGGAACAAGTCTTCTGGCACCAGGTAATTCAATACCACGCCCAACAGCAGAGCGACGCCCATCACTGCAACCGTCATCCACGGCACACCGAAACGCGACAGCGATGCAAAGCCGGAAGGCGCTTGGCCGTTTTGAGCCATGCCGTACATCATTCGCCCGGCGCTGAAAATGTCGCTATTGATGGCTGATACCGCAGCGGAAATTACCACGATGTTCAACACGGTTGCCGCTGAGCTGATGCCAAGGCCACTGAAGATCTGAACGAATGGGCTACCGTGGCTGCCAATGCTGGTCCAGGGATAAATGGCCATGAGCACGAACAGGGTAAGGATATAGAACAGCAGAATGCGCAGAGGCACCGAGTTGATGGCCTTAGGCAGCACGCGCTTCGGGTCCTTTGCCTCGCCTGCGGTAATGCCGATCATTTCGACCCCGCCAAAAGCGAACATCACAACGGTGAACGAAGCAATCATCCCACCGATGCCGTTAGGGAAGAACCCGCCGTGGCTCCACAGGTTCGAGATGCCGGCAACAGTGCCTGCCTCGTCGTTCAGCTGGATGCCCAACAGCAGCACGGCCCCGCCTGCCACAATCATGGCAACGATAGCGGTCACCTTCAGCAACGACAGCCAGAACTCCATCTCGCCGAACACTTTCACGCTACACAGGTTCAGCGCCCCGATGAAGAACACTATTCCAAGCACCCAGATCCAGGCGGGTGTTTCAGGGAACCACAGCCCCATGTAGACGCCAAACGCCGTCACGTCTGCCAGGCACACCACCAACATGGAGAACGCGTAGCTCCAACCAGTCAGAAAGCCAAAATAGCGGCCCAGGTATTGACTGGCATAGTGGCCGAACGAGCCTGACACCGGGTTATGAACTGCCATTTCGCCAAGGGCGCGCATCATCATGTAAATGGCTGCACCCCCTATCAAATAGGCGAGCAACACTGATGGCCCTGCCAGTTTTATTGCCGATGCCGAGCCATAGAACAGCCCCGTACCGATAGCAGAACCTAATGCCATGAAGCGAATATGCCGGGTAGAGAGACCCCGCTTCAGCTGTTGTGAAGATTGAGCGCTCATAGATACCTTCTTGATTTTATTATCAGGTCCGCACAACGCAGATGCTGTGCGTTTTAATCAGGCACGCATTTATTCAATCATCAAGCTCTTGGCCACAGCACCGGGAACAACTCATGGTTCATCTGGGCACCGCTGGCCAATTGTTTTTCCAGCCCGGGAAACTGTGGTGAAGTTTTCCACTGGCGCGGTGCGTGAGTAATGTCGTCGCCCAGGAAACGCACCGAGAAGGCACGGCGCCGGCGGTTGCCCCCGACACCTCCAGAAGCGTGCAAGGTCAGCATGTGGAAGAACACGGCGTCGCCTGGGGAAAGCTCCCAGCCGAGGATGTTCCAGGCGCTGCGGTCGGCCTCGATATCCGGCAAGTCGGCCAGGCTGCCTTCCGGGAACCATTGCGCCTGGCTGTCGAGGAAGCTGCGCGGCATCAGCCACGGTCCCAGGTGCGAGCCGCCTACAAACTCCAGGGTGGACTCCCTTGCGACGGGGTCGATAGGCATCCACATGCTGCAGTTCTGGCGCCCATCGATGTTGTAATACGGCTGGTCCTGGTGCCAGGGCGTGCGCTGGCGCGTGTTGGGCTCCTTGACCAGCAGATGATCGTGATAAAGCCGGGCTGTTTCGCTGTTCATGAGTTGAGCGGCAACGCTACCCACCCGGCTCTCGAAGATGAACTGGCGATAGGCCGCGATATCGCCCCAGTTGCAGAAGTCTTCGAAGAACCAACCCGGGTCGTCGGGGCGGCTCGCCACTTTGGCGCGCTCGCTGGGGGTTTTCAGATTCTGTTCGATGCCGGTTTCGAGCAGTGCAACTTCCTCCGGCGTGAACAGATTACGTACGCAGACAGCACCATCACGCTGGAAAGCTTCGATGGTTTCTTCGCTGAGTTGAAATTCGGCGGACTGTTTCATAAAGCACCCTTTGGTCTTTTTATTGGGCAACAGCACCACTGCCAGAAGTTAAGCGGGCCAAGCAGGGTGCACGGCGAGTATTGCGTTTCGGCACCAATAGGAAAAGAATATATTTCCTAATCCGGAGTATAGGAAAAAATGATAGGTTTCTCGTTCCGGCAGTTAGAGTACTTCGTCGCCGTGGCCGAACACGGCAGCATCAGCGCTGCTGCAAGAGCCCGCCACGTATCACAGCCGTCGGTATCGGTCGCTATTGCCCAACTTGAAGAGGCGCTGAATGAGCGGCTATTCCGGCGCCAGGTCAGCCGAGGGCTGGAGCTGACGTCAGCGGGCACGCGATTGCTCGCACAAGCCCGCGATATCATTGGCATGGCCATCGCCATGAATCAGAACGCCGATACAGCGCAAGGCTCGCTTCGCGGCAACCTGTCGCTTATCTGCTTTCAAGACTTAGGCCCTTACTTCGCACCCCGGCTGCTATCGAGCTTTCGCAAGCAGTATCCCGATGTCGAGGTAACGCTGTTCGAAACGGACCTGGCAGGCGTGCACCGCCACCTGAGCGCCGGTAAAGCAGAGCTTGCGCTTACTTACGACATAGGCCTTGATCCCTCGCTGCCGCGCCAGGTACTGGCGGAGTTGAAACCCTACGCGCTCATCGCTACGGACCATCGCCTGGCCCACCTGCCAGCGATACCGCTGCATGAACTGGCCCAGGAATGCCTGATTCTTGAGGACATCGCACAAACGCGTGAATACTTCCTTTCACTATTTTGGGCGCATAACCTGCAACCACGCACGCAGCAATACACCCAAACCTTCGAGATGCAACGTGGCCTGGTCGCGCATGGCTATGGGGTTGCCCTGTCGTGCACCCGCCCCGCCGGCGACCACTGCTATGACGGTACACCGCTGCTGTGCCGGCCATTACTGGAAGAGGTGTCACCACAAAAAGTGGTGCTGGCTCAGTCAGGCGCCATGCACCCGTCGCCGGTAGCGGAGGCGTTCAAGGGTTGGGTTGCGCGGGAGGTTGCAACCGGGGCCAACTGAGCTGGCAAGGCCAGGTTCCACAAGAAGACAGGTGCTCCCACAGGTTTTTATGCTTGTTTCAGCTAGGGCACAATCCTGTGGGGCTATTAATCATGACCTCTGTCCCGATATGTGCCCAGGATCAGCTCCATCGATTGCGACATCAACGCTGAACCCTCGCGCAAAGGCTCCGGTATGCCAACAGGGTGAAAACCGCTTGCCTTGTACAAGCGCATCGCCGGGCTATCGGCGAGTGTCACACCCAAGCGTACACGTTGCGCCCCCTGACCAATAGCCCAGGTCACAGCACGCTCAAGCAAGGCCCGCCCTACTCCAAAGCCGCGCACATCAGGCGCTACCCACATCTGGAAAAGTTCGACCACGTCCACTTCAATGCCCGAGGACTTGCACCACACCAGGCCGCAAACCTCATTGTGCTGCGACGCAAAGAACGCTTGGGCACTGCTGGACGAAGCCATGGCTGAGACGCGGGCCTCCCACTCGCCCTCTTCCCTGGCTGACTCGTGCTCATAGGTACTTGCAAAGGCATCCTGCGACTCACGCAGGGCCCTGAGGCGTAACTCCCTGTATGCTCGCCAATCACTTGTTGTTACAGAATGAACAATCGCCATGGCACTTCCATTTGCGTTGTCTCAGCGCGAGACTAAAGATATCAGCCTAGCAAACCTGCAGAAGAAAATGGAGCACTCTCTCGATAGCCCTTATGCCGGGCGCGAAAATCGTAATGTTAATGCTCGAACGTACGCGGCCAGACTACAAGGCTACGGAGACGCTAAAATCATCACCCCCCAAGTGCCGAACGCTCACTTGATTGCTGACATCCCGCCCATTACCCGTTACAAACTTGTAATGGGACAATAGAAAATCTTCACGATGAACAATGCCTTCATTACGCTGTTTCCCGCCCCAAGCAATCATCAATCCGCCAGCAATTGAAATGAGCCCAGGGTTCAATTGTACGTGTTGGATCAGGGTAAGGCCCGAGAACCGGTCATAATAAATAACTTCAGGACCGAAGATGGCGATACCCATACCCAGCGCCGCAACTACGGAACCAATGAATATGAGCAACCTACCATAAAAAACTTGATCCCCAGCTCGCCCCTCAAGATGAGTCGCGTAAGCCTCGGAAAAACCGGGGACACTGTAGCTCTGCTCAGCCATCTTCAAATCTATCTGCCCTATCAGGCACCCTTCCGCCCCCCTTTGCATGCTCAACTCCCCGAAAAGAGTCGATACTAAGCGAACAATGCTAGCTAAAGTGCAGCTCGATCCAACTTCAGAAATGTCTTACAGCCAAAGTTAACGCGTCCTAAATCATTATATTTGTAACGATTAAGACCTCTTTCAAACATTCTCTCACTCAATGCATAGTCGCCTTGTGAAGGCGATTCAGCGCCTACCGGCAGGCCCTGCCCACGAATCAAAACACCGACCACCCGATCCGCGAACTCAGCAACTCCAGCGCCGCCATGCCCGCGAGGGAGTTGCCCGCAGCATTCAACTCGGGAGACCAGACGCATACGGTAAATTGCCCCGGCACGATTGCCACGATGCCGCCACCCACGCCACTCTTGCCTGGCAACCCCACTCGGTAGGCGAAATTACCGGCTTCGTCATACAACCCGCTGGTGGCCATGATCGAGTTCACCTGTTGGGCCTGGCGACGGGTGAGAATTTGCTCTTCGCTGTGCTTGCAAAACCCGTCGTTGGCCAGGAAGCAGAATGCGCGGGCCAGGTCCAGGCAGTTCATTTGCAGCGCGCAGTAACTGAAGTAACTGCGCAGCACCGGCTCGACCTCGTTATGGAAGTTACCAAAAGACTGCATCAGGTAAGCCATGGCAGCGTTGCGCGCGCGGAACTGATATTCCGAATCGGCGACACGGGCATCGATCGAAATGTGAGGGTTGCCCGAAAGCCGTCGAACAAAATCACGCATCGACAAGGTGGGTGCTGCGAAGCGTGACTGGTTGATATCGCAGATCACCAACGCCCCCGCATTGATAAACGGGTTGCGCGGGCGCCCGCGCTCGAACTCCAGCTGCACCAGCGAATTGAACGGCTGGCCTGAAGGCTCATGGCCAAGCCGCTCCCAAATGGCTTCACCTGAGTGGCCTATTGCCTGAACCAGGCTGAACACCTTGGAAATACTTTGCACCGAAAAAGGCACGCTTGCGTCGCCTGCGCAGTAATGGCTGCCATCGTTGCTATAAACCGCAATGCCCAACTGCTGCGCCGGTACGTCGGCCAGCGCAGGGATGTAGTCAGCCACTTTGCCCTTGCCGATCAAGGGGCGTACTTCTTCAAGAATCTCGTTCAACAGCGTTTGCATGAAAGGCCCTGGCTCAATCCCCTTCAGACGTCGGTAAGGGGTCGCATGCTTGACGAAGACTGGGCGGTATAGATCACACATTTGGCAAGAAACGCATGTGCGCCACACAGCACACTGTGTGAGCAGCGTCACGTTCCGCAAGCCGCTAGCACATGCGTACTATTCTCAGCGCGGCAAGGGCTTGCCGATACTCCCAGCGTTAATCCGTTGCACATATGGAACGCCATTGCCCTCAGGGCTGGCAGCCACTTGCGTGGCATCTAATGGAGTATCTGGAGTCGCTATGAATCCCCTTTTCCGACTATCCCCGCTGACGTTCGCGATCAGCCTCGCCCTGCTGCCCAGCGCTCAAGCAGCTGACTACATCCTCGACAGTGGCGAGGACACCTTCAGCAGTGACCGCGCCTACGATGGCACGGTGTCGCTGCGCCCCGGCAACGGCCTGCCCGCCAGCCTGACCATCAACAATGGCGCCGAACTCACCAGCAAGGGCGGGCGGATCGGTGGCTCGCTCACCAACAACGAAGCCAGTGCGGCCATGGCGACCGTCACGGTCCAGGGCCCTGGTACGCGCTGGGTGGTGCCCCGTACCACTGCCGTGCTGGGTAATACCATCGTGGTCGGCGGCGCCGGCCAGGGCACGCTCAACGTGCTCGACGGCGGCCAGGTATCGGTGCGCGACCTGCAGCTCAGCGACAACGGCAACGCCGGCAATGCGCTGTCCCGGGCGAACCTGCTGGTCAGTGGCCAGGGTGCGAAGGTGGATGCGGTCAACGTGACTTCTGGCGGCGTATTCCTTTACGACTCGCGCATTACCCTGCGCGATGGTGGGCAGCTTGCCAGCGAACGTGTGGCCATCAACTCGATCAGCGACCTGTCCGGCGCCAACACTCGCTGGGACAATACCGGCACCTTCAGGAACCGCAACGACCTCAGCCTGAGCAACGGTGCGGTGCTGACCAGTGACTCGATGGAGCTGGGCTCGGCCAACCTCAACCGCAACACCGTGGTGAGCGTGTCCGGCGAAGGCACGCGCCTGGCCACCCGCGCACTGACCTTGGGCACCACCACCTCCAGCACCAACCTGGTGCTGGCCAACGGCGCCGAGCTGAGCAGCACCGAGGGCATCGACATCAGCGTGCTGACCAGCATCAACTCGGCCGCACGCGGTACCCTCAGCATCGGGGGCGGGGTTGTACGGGACGACAGCCGCACCGATATCGACGCCCTCACGGCCATCGCCGCACAGGCCGCCGGCCGCCTCGACCCGCAAACGGCAATCCGCTTCGGCGCCGGTAGCGGAGCGCTGGCGTTCAACCACACCGACAGCGACTTGCAACTGAGCAACAACATCAGCGGTGCGGGCCGCGTTTACGCCTTCAGCGGCAACACCACCTTGAGTGGCGACCTGACCGGGATGTCCGGCAGCACGGTGGTGCGTGGCGGGCGCCTTGTGCTGGCCGGTGATGTCGACCAGACCAACCCGCGCGGCACCTCGCTGCTGAGCGTCGGCAACGGCACCCTGGTGGTCAACGGCACCGTGGGCCACACCGACGCCTCGGGCAACTACAGCAACCGCGCCCAGGTGCTGGCCGGTGGCGTGCTGGCCGGTAGCGGCCAGGTCGGCACTACCCAAGTCGCTTCGGGCGGTACCCTTTCGCCGGGTGAAGGTGCGCTGGGCACCCTGTCGATCAACGGCGACCTGGACATGGCCGACGGCTCGCGCTACGCCGCAGACATCGCCGGCAATGGCGGCGCCGACCGCGTCAACGTCAGCGGCACCGCGACCCTGCGTGGCACGCGGGTCGATGTCACAACCCTCAACGACGCGCAAAGCTACCAGACCGGGCAAACCTACACGCTGCTGGCCGCCCAGGGGGGTGTCGTGGACGGTGCAGCCGCCGGCACGGCCTATGCCCAGGCGTTCACCAACTCGGCGTTTCTCAACGTCAGCCTGCAACGCACGGCCAACGAACTGAACCTGACCATCGCGCAGAAGACCACTCCCCCTGTTGAGCCACCGGTTGAACCACCTGTTGAACCCCCCGTGGAGCCGCCTGTAGAACCACCGGTGACGCCTCCGGTGGAACCGCCCGTCGAGCCGCCAGTACAACCACCGGTACAGCCCCCGGTCGAGCCGCCCGTACAGCCGCCTGTACAGCCCCCCGTACACCCCCCGGTGCAGCCGCCAGAAACGGGCGGTCCTGGCACCCCCGGCATCTTCCAGACCGTGGCGCAAACCGAAAACCAGTGGCACACCGCAGGCGCACTGAGCGTGCTGCAGCAAAGCGGCGACCCGCTGCGCCTGTACAACAACCTGCTGGTGCTGGATGCCGACAGCGCGCGCAATGCCATCGACCAGCTCTCCGGCGACTACCACGCCAGCACCGGCACCGCGCTTATCGCCAACAGCCAGGTGGTTTCCGGCGTGCTGGGCACCCGCCTGCGCAGCCTGTTCGACAGCACGAGCGTGCGCATGCCGCTGAGTGCATCGAACCTCATGCCAACCACCCCTGAAGCGCAGGGCGGCGCCTGGGCGCAAACCTTCGGCAACTGGTCGAAGCTGGACGGCAACAACGGCGCTGGCGGCCTGCACCAGAGAACCGGCGGTGTGCTGATTGGCGCCGACGGCAGCATCAACCCGGACTGGCGCGCCGGTGTTTACGGTGGCTACAGCCGCACCAAGTTCGATGCCGACGACCGCGATGCCAAGGGCCACAGCGACAACTACCACCTGGGCCTGTACACCGGCGCCCAACTCGATGCCCTGCGCCTGAGCGCAGACGTCGGCTACACCTGGCACAAGCTGGATAGCAAACGCAACGTGGCCTTCGCCGGGTTCAACGACCACCTGAAGGGCGAGCGCGACGCCAACACGTTGCAGGCCAGTGGCGAAGCGGCTTACCGCATCGGCCTGGGTGCGGTGGCGCTGGAGCCGTTCGTGGGCGTGGCCTACGTGAAGTACGACGCCGACAGCTTCCACGAAAAAGGCGGTGCGGCTGCCCTGGACGTGGCCAGTGAAAAGCAGGACACCTGGTTCTCGACCGTGGGCATGCGCGCTTCAACCCGCACCCGCGTGGCTGACCACGACACCCGGTTCTACGGTTCGCTGGGCTGGCGCCGCGCCTACGGCGACCTGGACCCAAGCAGCACCCAGGCCTTTGCCGGTGGCCCGGACTTCGCGGTGCAGGGCATCGCCCAGACGCGCAACGTGGCAATGACCGAAGTGGGTGCGAAAGTGCAGCTGAATCGCCAGACCGAGGTGGGGCTGTCGTATCAGGGGCAATTCGGTTCGGATGCCCGCTTCCACTCAGTGAATGCGGGGGTTACGGTTCGGTTCTGATGCGTAATGGCACGCCTGTAGATTTACAGCGCCTGTCAGATCCGGCGGCGCGCTGTCGCGGGGGACAAAGACTGAGCGCGCGCCGCCAACCCAGTGGGAGCGGGTTCACCCGCGAAGAATCCGACACGGTGTATGGCACCGGCTACGCCGGTGTTCGCGGGTAAACCCGCTCCCACAGGGTGTGGCGGTATGCTCGCGGTCTTTGTACTGAGGTACGAAGACGCTTCATCTACCGGGCATATTTCTTTGCCCCGGCCACACAGATCACAGCCCCCAGCGTCACCACAAGCATCATCCAGCTGACGTGCTCATGCAAAAGCAACGCAGCCAGCCCAAGCCCCATGAACGGCTGAACCAGTTGCAGTTGGCCCACCGCCGCAATGCCACCCTGAACCAGCCCTCGATACCAGAACACAAACCCGATCAGCATGCTGAACAGCGAGACGTAGCCGAAGCTGAACCACGCAGGAGCGCTGACCTTGGCGAAGGCATCAGGCGCGGGGAAATTAGCGATCGTCAGCAACAGCATGAACGGCAACGCCACCAGCAATGCCCAACTGATCACCTGCCAACCACCCAACGTGCGCGACAGACGCGCCCCTTCCGCATACCCCAACCCACACACAACGACCGCAGCCATCATCAGCAGGTCGCCCACCGCCGTCGCCTCTCCCCCATTTATCAACGCATAGCCAACCACCAGCCCCGCACCTGCCATCGAAAACAACCAGAACAGTGGCCGAGGCCGTTCACCGCCCCGCAGCACGGCAAACCCTGCGGTGCAGAGCGGCAGCAGCCCGACAAAAACAATGGAATGAGCAGAGGTGACATGCTGCAGGGCCAGTGCCGTCAGCAGCGGGAAGCCGATAACAACCCCCAGCGCTGTCAAAGCCAATGACGACAAATCACCCCGTGATGGTCGAGGCTGGCGTAGCACGATCAAAAAAAGCGCACCCAACAACGCGGCGATGGTCGCCCTGGCACAGGTCAGAAACGTAGGTTCGAAGGCCGCCACTGCCACACGGGTTGCCGGCAAAGAGCCCGCAAAGATTGCGACGCCTATGAAGCCGTTGATCCACCCGCTTGTTGATTTTTCCATCGGTAAGCCCTCGACAATTCAGGGCTCAGTACATCACTGACAGGCTCACCAAGGCCACGTACAATCCAATACAATTTAACCGAACTGTTATGCATATGAATCCAGCACAGTTGAGGGTGCAATGAAACGCGACGGCACGCGAATTCACACTGTCATGGGTGAAATCCAGTCCAGGATAGCCGCTCGAACCTACCCACCAGGGGCCAGAATTCCTTCGGTCCGCGCAATGGCGCAGACCATGCAAGTTTCGGTTTCTACCGTGCTTGAGGCCTATGAACGGTTAATGGCAGAAGGTGTGCTCAGCTCTCGCCCTGGCTCCGGCTTTTACGTAGCCGGGCCAGCGGCGCCACTGGCACTGACCGAACTCGGCCCCAAACTGGATCGTGTTGTCGACCCGCTGTGGATCTCCCGCCAGTCGCTTGAAACCGCCAGCGATGCCTTGAAACCAGGGTGCGGGTGGCTCCCACCCTCCTGGATGTACGAAGCTGGCATGCGTAAAGCGCTCCGAGTCGTTGCCCGTTCTGACACAGAGAAACTGGCGGAGTACGCATCACCGCTTGGCAGCCCGCCCCTTCGGCAATTCTTGTCGCGGCGGCTGGCTGGCACCGGCACCGAAGCCGCTCTTGAACAGATCATGCTCACCGAATCCAGCACGCACGCCATCGACCTGATTTGCCGATTTCTGCTGGAACCGGGCGACACTGTCCTGGTGGACGACCCCTGCTATTTCAACTTTCACGCATTATTGAAAGCACACAGGGTGAAGATTGTAGGCGTACCCTACACGGCGACGGGCCCGGATATCGATGCCTTCGGCGCTGCCCTGCTCGAACATGCGCCCCGGTTGTACATAACAAATTCCGGCATCCACAACCCCACCGGGGCCACCCTGTCGCCGGTCACAGCGCACAGGCTGCTAAAACTGGCCGACACCTCTAGCCTGGTGATCGTCGAGGACGACATCTTCGGGGATTTCGAGACTAATCCCGCGCCACGGCTGTCTGCCTTCGATGGCCTCTCTCGTGTCATTCAGATAGGCAGCTTTTCCAAAACCATCTCAGCTTCGGTGCGATGCGGCTACATCGCTGCCCGTGGTGAATGGATCGAGAGCCTGGTAGACCTCAAGATTGCCACCACATTCGGGGGTGGACGCCTGGCTGCGGACATTATCCACCACGCTATTACCGATAGCGGCTACCGAAAGCACATGGAGAGTGTGCGCCTTCGGTTAGCCGAGGCAATGGACAAGACGGCAACCAAGCTTCAAGCCATCGGTATCAAGCCCTGGATAATGCCCCAGGCAGGCCTGTACCTCTGGTGCCAGCTGCCTGAAGGCAAGGATGCAGCAACGCTGGCCAGGGCCTGTTTGAATGAAGGTGTAGTGCTGGCGCCCGGGAATGCCTTTAGCCAGTCCATGACTGCGGGGGATTTTCTCCGTTTCAACGTGGGGCAATCAGGTGATCCCAGAATCTATGAAGTGTTGAAACGGGCCCTGGGTGGTTAGTCGCGAGACTAAGTAACGTGCGTCCCGGGCCCGGTAACAGCCTGCGCTACGATCACATCTTTTCCATTGAACGTGAGCGCACGCATGCCATGCTGACGACCTGATCACAACAGCCCCCGTGGTACTGGCAGGGCGTTGTAGCCCGCCGCTCAGTGCGCATGCGCCGGGCTCGCCGATTCGTTGGCCGCGCCCCCGGCGCCTTTGCCATGTTGTTCGATAAAGTCCAGCCCACCGGGTATACCTGCCTCGAAAATCTCGACCAGGCGCATCATCCCGCCGTCCTCATGGGGCAGGATGTGGCAATGCAAGACGAATCGCCCAACGTAGCGCTCATAGTGCGAACGCACTACAACTTCGACGCCGGGCTCCACGATGATCGTGTCCTTGTACACGTCCTTCATACCAAAATACTGCGAAGTCGCATTCCCCGTCATATCCACGCCATCGGCCAACCGCGTTACACGTACCACCTGGAATGGGTTGATATGGATATGGAAGGGGTGGGCGACATCGGCGGTGCGCAGGCGCCACTCATCCGTGTTGCCAAGTTGCAGCGCGATCAGTTCTTCCGCTCGTTCGCTGAAACGGACATCTTCGATCTTTCCCCAAGATGCTTGCGGGGCGGGGTCAGACGCTGCCTCAAAGTTGGCACGTGAAAGCCGAGCATGCCCCAACCCCGCGCCCGAGGGTGCAGAGGCCACGCCTTTCTGCACTGACTTCAGGTTGAAGCGAAGCAGGCGGACGTTGTCCACCCGCAACCAGGCATCTTCCTGCTCCCGCAAGGTTTGCCCTGTCAGCCTGTCGTGTGGAGAGAAATGCTCAAGCTTCAGGCCAGCGTCGAGGTCGGCCAGAATCGCCGGCAGTTTCGAGGTGTCGAGCCCCTGCTTTTGGCGGTCTGCGGCCAGCCGCTTGGCAGCGCTGACCAGCGTGTCATGAATGACCACCTTAGCGTCTGCAATCTGCTGCTGGGCATCGTTGCGCTCGACCCTGACGGTGAAGAGCAGGCGCCGGCTGTCCACCGACCCTTCCACACTGGCCTGCGCCGATAGAGGGGCATCGATGACGCAGTAGTCCTGATGGCGCAGATCGCCGGCAGGCTGAGGGAAGGACACCAGAATGTCACTGCGGTAACCCGGCTGCAGCACACGGCTATCAGCCTCCAAGGCCTGGTATCTGGTCAGCCCATCGGCAGCGATCTCGAACACTTTGAGTGGCGGGCCATCGACCTCGCACTCACGTGCAATGACACGGTCATTGTCAGCGGCGGACGTGTTGCTGAACACCGCCTTCAGCAACGTTGTTTCAGCCTGTGCCGGGCGTGGCTTTGCAGGGAAGATCTGAACCTTGATGCTGTCATTGAAGCCCGCATGGATAAGGCGCCAGCGCTCAGGCTGCCCGGCAATGACCTTTTCCTGGCCAGGTTCGCTGCCAATGCCGAGCATGTCGGTGACGCGGCCGTTGACCGTAGTGAAGCGCCCCGAGGCGGTCCAGTTGGCCGGGCCGCCCAGATCGTTGTAGTCCACGATGGCGCCGATATCGCCTGCGGCGCAATTCCATTTGTCCGCTTTCGGCGTACCGTCCGGCGCAAAGCATTTGTACTGGATCTGCTGCAACATGAAGACCCGGTCGGGGATCGGCTTGCCATCGGGCCTGCTCAACAGCACATCGATGTCGCCACTGCGCAAGCCTTGACCATTCACGCCTGGGACCGGCCACCGATCGCCGTTCACGATCAGCGGCCCGGCCACGCCGCTGGCGACCTGCAAGGCGGTGGAGCCGTGGACGTGTGGGTGATACCAGAAGGTGCCGGCAGGATGATCGGCAGGGATGTTGTATTCGTATTCGTGCGCCACACCCGCACTTGGGTACAGGGTGCGCAGCACGTTGTCGCTGTTGCCCGCCGGGTTCACCCAACTGCCGTGGAAGTGGTTATTGGTGGTATTGAAACAACCCGGGCGGCTGTTGGGAATATTCATCGTGGCAGGGTCATGGGCTGCAGGGTCGCACTGCTGCTGCGGGATCAGCTTTTCGTATACCTCCTTGCCAAGATTCGCCTGGGTATAGCCCTGGCGCAGGCCCGCTGGCAGTTGGTCCCAGGGCAGCAGGTGATTGTAGATATCGAAGCGTACCGTCTGGCCCGGGAACGCCTTGATCAGCGGGGCCGCGACCAGGCCATCGGCGCTGGTGGCGTTGAGGTCGGCATAACCGCGCAACCAGACCTTGTCGTTGCTGCCCTTTTTCGGGTCGTGGATTTCGGCTTGTTTCAGGCGCAGTTCCAGTTGCGCACCGGGGTCTTTCTGGCGGATGACCGTGCGCGAAGTAACGCCGCTGGCTTCAAGCATGGCGTTAGCCGTTGCGGCCCCAGCCCGGTCGATGCCCATGGTCAATGCCGGTGGATTACTGATGCCCTCCTCCTGAGCGGAAAAAGCGCTAGCGACCCAAAAAAGCGATGCCAATGACGCGCCGCATCGAGCCAATCCTTTTGACTGCATGTCAGGTTCCTTCCCAAAAAATTGCCACTGGCTGGCAACAGATACTCAACTGGAAAAGTAGTTTGAGACGATGAAAACGCAAGGAGCTGGCAATGTGGCAATCCCGCCTATACTGAGGCCGGACAGTTTTCTGGAGTGAGAGTTCAACGGGTCTGCAGGCGCGGCCGCCTGCAACTGTCATCAAGGAGAAGATGCTAATGGCAAGGGAAAGACAAGACGTCGCCACACTGGGCTCTGGTTGGGACAACAAGACGCTGCTGCATTACGCCTTGGCGGTTCGCGAACTGGACAAATTACCCATCACCGACCACAACAGCTGGAAATTTCTGGGTGCCATCCACGGTTTCGATCAGGAGTTGTGGATTCAGCGTGAGCTGATCAACCACGACGACCCGGTTCCACAGGCGCTGCTCGACAACACCTATGGCAATCAATGTCAGCACGGCAGCTGGTATTTCGTTTCATGGCACAGAGGCTACCTGTTCTCATTCGAAGCCATCGTAGCTGCGAAGGTGAAGGAGTTGACCGGTGAAGACTGGGCGCTGCCGTACTGGAACTACTTCAACCCCGATGACCCGCAGGCACTCAACCTGCCGGCCGCGTTCCTGCTGGACACCCTGCCGGACGGCTCACCCAACCCGTTGAAAAAATACCCACGCCGGCCCGGCCTGACCAAACTGGAGCCTGGCCCGGCCGATGCGTTCAGCCTGGATGCCATGAAAGAAACCGACTTCACCGTAGACGGCGGCATCGGGTTCGGTGGCGGGGTCTCGGGGGATTTCGTTCAGTTTGGCGGCTGGACAGGCGACCTGGAACGCAACCCGCACAACACCGTGCACCGCCTGATCGGCGGTAACTACGGATTCATGGCTGACCCGCTGCTGGCTGGCCTGGACCCGATCTTCTGGCTGCACCATTGCAATATCGACCGCCTTTGGGAAGCCTGGATGAGCACAGCGGGCAAGCACATGGTACGTGACCCTCAGTGGCTGAACGGCCCGCTCGACCGGGTTTTCATCGTGCCGCAAACAGGCAGCGCTGCATCCGGCATTACATTCACCAGCCGCGATACACTCCCAGAGGGCAGCCTGCACCGCCCCTACGACAACTTGAGCATCGGCACCGGCGTAACACCAGGAGTGCTAGGCGTGGCGCGAGTCAGCATGGGTTCACCCGACCAGCAAAGCGTTGTACCTATTGGCGCCAACGCCTCGGTGGTGACTGTAGGCGCTGCCCCGGTCGTCACCCATGTTGATCTCGACCCCGCAAGCACTCGCGCGGGCGTGGCAGCACTTGGCGCCAGCGTTGCGGGTGAGCAAGTTACCCGGTTGTATCTGCGACTTGAATCAGTACGTGGCAAAGCGCCCTCACCGCTGCTTGATGTGTATGTCAACCTTCCCGCCGGCGCGCCCCCCGAAAACCACCCTGAGCTTCACGCCGGTAGCCTCACGCTGTTCGGCTTGAACGTGGCGTCCAAAACCGACTCTGGCCATGGCGGTAACGGCCTTGGCTATACGCTCGACATTACCGACCTGGCCCAGCGACTGATGGCCAGCGGCACCTTCGACCCGGCACACCTGCAGGTAACCCTGGTACCAGGCGAGCAGATTTCGGCAAACACACCGGTGACGGTCGAGCGGATCAGCGTGGTCAAACGCACGGGCATCGTGAGCTGATCGCGGGCATGGCCAAACCGGGTTCGATACTGCGCGGTTTCACTCGGGCACCCTGGCCGTTGCTGTTCGCAACGGCCGGGGTCGGCCTGGTGTTGTGCATCTACAACAATGGGCATGCTGCTTACGCGGCGTTTTGCATCAGCGCAGAGGGCCTGGACGTAGCGGCGCTGTGGTTCAGCGCCATACGGGCCGAGCTGGTCATGACCCCATTGCATGAGGTGCTGAGCAGTTGGGCACTGATGCTGGTTGCGATGATGCCGCCCCTGCTGGCAATGCCACTCATGCATGTTTGGCGCTCCAGCCTGCCACGTCGGCGTGTGCGCGCGCTGGTTGGTTTTTTGCTGGGCTACAGCACCCTGTGGATGGCCGCCGGGCTGTTGCTCAGCGCAATTGCGCTGCTGCTGTCGCTGGTCTTCCCTGACAGCGCCCTCGGCCTGAGCGTACTGCTGGCCGTACTTTGGTCTGCCAGCCCGTGGCACCGGGCAGCGCTCAACCGGGGGCACCGGCTGCAGCGTATCGGCCTGTTCGGGTGGAAGGCAGACCGGGACTGCCTGGGTTTCGGCCTGAGCCACGGGGTGTGGTGCATCGGCGCATGCTGGGCCTGGATGCTGGTACCGCTGCTGGTCCACCATGGGCACATTCCCGTCATGCTGCTGGCCGGGGCAATCATGCTGGCCGAACGCTTGGCTGCGGGTGACCGGCCAAGCTGGCGTGTGCCGCTGATCGCCAAGGCGCTGGGTATTTGCAGGCTTTCGACCTATGCCGTAGAAGCCCTCAGCAGTAAGCGCCACTGAAACCTGGTAGGTCACCTCAGCTTTTTTCAGGTCATCGCGTCGCATATTTTTCTGTCGCGCCGCCTTCGTGGCCTTGTTTCGGCTATGGATTAGGTATTCTGTGCGGCAACACCGCCCGAGGGGCCGCCCACAATAATAAAACCTGCCGAGCCCAAGGGAGTGCAGCATGGAATTCTGGCCATTACGCGCATCCAAGACCGACTTTCGCCTAAGCATCGAGCAAACAGCCACCCTGCTATCACGCGTAGGGCAAGGCCACGACAAGATGCTAGCGGCCGACATGCTGAAACTGGTCAGCGCCCAAGTCCCCTTGGCCCAATGCACCATCTTCGCCTACAGCCCCAACCGCAGCCCGCAAGTCATCTCGTTCGCCGACCGCGCACGCATGATCGAGCTACCCAGAATCTCCAGCAACTACGCCGAACGCTTCTACAGCATGGATGGCAACCAACAGGCAATGACCGCGCGCCCTGCCCTGTCGACCGCCGACCGCATCATGGTGCAACGCCAGGCCATCGAAGACATCGCCCACCGCGACTACCGACGCATCTGTTACGAGCTACCGCAAATCTCCGAACGCGTCGCCCTGCTGACCCATTGCGAGGGCAACCGCTGGCTGTCGATAAACTTCTACCGAGGCCGCGAGCACGGCCGCTTCTCACCCAACGAGATCAACGTCATCGAAACAGCCGCCCCGCTGATCGTACAAATCTCGCGCCTTCATTACCGGGCCTATCTCGAAGCCAATGAAATGCCGGCACTGCTCAGTGAACGGGTTGTCAGCTTGTACCCGGAACTGACCCGGCGTGACCAGGAGCTGCTGCAACTGATGCTGGCTGGGTGTGAGGTTGAGGACATTAGCGTGAGCATGGGTATTCAGCGTTCGAGTGCGGCTACGTATATCAAGCGGCTGTACCGCAAGCTGGGTATTTCGGGGCAGCGTGAGTTGCTTGCGCTGGCTACCCAGCGCAAGTGGCCTGGCCAGGTTCATTAACGCTAGCCAGCGGCCTTGCAGGCACGCGGCTGAATACCTGATGAAGCTGGCAAGGCAGCCCCGCTTCGGCCACAATCGGTCGCTTGGTACACGCTGGAAAGCACTGCATGCTCACTACCCTCGCCATCGGCAACTACCGCTCGATCAACCACCTGGTACTGCCGCTGGGCCAACTCAACCTGGTGACTGGTGCCAACGGCAGCGGCAAATCCAACCTGTACAAGGCCCTGCGCCTGCTGGCCGAAACCGCCCAGGGCGGCGTGATCGAAGCCCTCGCCCGTGAAGGCGGGCTGGATTCGACCTGGTGGGCCGGCCCGGCAACCAGCGCACGGATGAAGCGCGGCGAAGTGCCCATCCAAGGCCAGCACCCGAGCGAAGCCAGGCGCCTGCGCCTGGGCTTTGCCACCGAGGACTTCGGTTTTGCCATCTCCCTCGGCCTGCCGATTCCCCTGCCGTATCCAACCGCGTTCATGCTCGACCCTGAGATAAAGTGCGAGGCCATCTGGGGCGCTGGTGCCTATCGGCCCGCCTCCTTGCTGGTCGAGCGCAAGAACGCCATGGTGCGGGCCCGCGAAGGCAACGGCTGGGCAGTGCTGGATCAGCATGCTGACAGCGGCGAGAGCTTCTTCAACATCGTCGGCCGGCCCCGCCAGGCGCCGGAGATTGGTGAGCTGCGCGCGTTCATCAACAGCTGGCGGTTCTACGACCACTTTCGCATCGACCGCGACGCGCCTTGTCGACAGCCACAGCTGGGTACCCGGTCGCCAGTGTTGCATCACGACGGCCGCAACCTCGCTTCGGCGCTGCAGACCATTATCGAGATAGGTGATGTCGAAGACCTGGTAGCGGCGCTGGACGACGCGTTTCCCGGCAGCCGCCTGGCGATTGATGCACCGCCGGGCGGGCTGTTCAGCGTGCGGCTACACCAACATGGGCTGCTGCGCCCGTTAGGGGGTGCTGAATTGTCCGATGGCACCTTGAGGTACCTGTTGCTGATGGCAGCGCTGCTGACACCCCGCCCGCCGTCACTGATGGTGCTGAACGAACCGGAAACCAGCCTGCATGCCGACCTGCTACCTGCGCTGGCCCGCCTGATCATCCGCGCCTCGCAACGTAGCCAGGTGTGGGTGGTGTCGCACAGCAAGCCGCTGATCGACGCATTGACCGCGTGCGACGGGTGCAATGTGCTGGAGCTTGAGAAGCACCACGGGCAAACGCAGTTGCGAGGGGTAGGTTTGCTGGACGAGCCACTGTGGCGATGGGTTGACTGACCACGGCTGACCAAGCCTCAGGCCCTAATGCCAAGCCATGCACCGCACCTGTAGGAGCTGGCTTGCCTGCGATGGGCCGCACAGCGGCCCCATTGGCCATAGCTGTCCGACCTCAGGCCCAGCCCCACCCCGGCCCACTTCGGAAATACCCTTAAGGCCTCATCAGCGGCTCAATCCCGATCCATTTCTTCACAGGGTGATAACAGAGCCTCAACGGCGGAATCTCCACCTTGCGGCCCAGCACATCCAGTGCCCCCAGATGAATCGTCCATTTGGAGTCCGCATCAAACTTGTCCGTCTGGAAGATCACATACGCCGAGCCATAGCGCTTGTTGTTGGTCATCCTGGGAATCATCCGGTGCACTTCATCGCTGTTGATGTCGTACGGCGATCGCCGAGCGGTCTTCTCATTCACCAACGGAAAGTCGTAAGTCTCGTTGACGCCCACGTACACCTCGGGCCGTGCATTCAGGCGCGAACCGTCTTCTAAGGTAATGTAAGCCTGACGGCTGTCGTACAGCACCGGTATCGGCGGCTCACCACGCTTGGAATCAGTCGATGGGCGCTGACGGTCTTTGTTGTAGGCGACCATTTGCACATAAAATTCCTGCCGCGAGTACTTCTCGCCCGGGTACTGCACGTACAGGGCTTGCTCGTAGGCCTTTTCGCCCCATAGAGCAGCGTGGTCATAGAGGTAGGTTTCCAGGTAGAGCGTGGTCTCACCCTGCGGCCCTGGCACCTTGAACTGGAACTCGGACTCGCAAAGGTCCGCGTAGGCGGCGCGTTCGCGTTTCCAAGGGACGCAGGCGGTTAACGAGGCTACTGCCAGCAGTAGCATGAGAAAGGTGGTCCGTTTCAGGTTATTCATGACCTGCCCTGGTCGAGATGAGAGTGGATCAGTTTCGAGGGCCGAATGGCGGAAGTCCATGCTGCCCCTTTGCCATTATCGCGCTACAGACAGCAGACCGCGCAGCCGCTGTGGATGTGACCACAAAGCCGCAAACGGATTTGCTAAGATCGCGTCATTTCCGCTGGGTGACCTGCATCCTCACCCAAGCCATTTGCAGCTTGCTGGAAGACCCGATGAACAAATTGATACTGCCTTTCGCCATTTTCGTTAGCGTCATCCTCACTGGGAAAATCGCCGAGCATTACGGCCTGGAGGGCAGCTGGAAAATCGGCCTGCTGTGCCTCGTGGCAGCTGCCGTCCAGATCGCTGTTACCCGTTTTCAGCGCTACCAGCGGCAGAAAGCCCAGCTGTAAAGGGCGCGAGGCCCCGCTAACGTTTCTGGTTGATCACATTCTGGGGATTTTTCTTTCACCCAATTTTCACAGTGGCTTGGGCAGTATCAAGCTATCCCTACGTGATAGTACTTAGCCCGCCTCGGCGGGCTTTCTTTTGCCCGCATGTTTCCTGTCGACGTCTTGAGGAACGGCAGCGGGTCGAAAAATCAGAAATAACCCCTTCCTTGTAGGCCATTTCCCAAAGATACTCCTCGCGCCTGTTTTTCGTTGCACATGGAAATAGTCAGCCCTAGTCTCGATCCGTCGCTGCCAATTCGGCGACCGGTTTTGACGGACCGATGACGCTGTCCTCATGTGCACACTTTTATGGTGGCTGTACGTGCGGGCACCCTGTGGTGCGCCGAGTGCCAACGTCTCGGTCCGTCAACCCGCGTACAGCTACCACCCATTGCTTGACGGCATGGCCGTGGTAGCTCCTCCCTATACGTTGGAGCTTCACCATGCTCAAGATCGTTCCAGATCCACCCCACAAAACTCTCTGCCTCGAAGACACCCTCATCGAAGCCTCGGACTACGCGCTTTGCGCTACGACTGTCGTGCATCAGGCGATGCTGCTACAGCCTAAGTCGCCAGCATCGATTTTGATGATGACCTCGATGCATGAACTGGAGACGCTGCGGGCTTTACTGGAGTCCGCAATAGCCCAGGTGCAGATGCCTACTGAGCCTGGGACTTCGCACTGAAGCCAAATTGATGTGTCGCCCAGGCCCCCAAACGCCTGCAAGCCGAGCCTCCACATGGATCTGAGCCATGTCGCAGATCTTGAAGCCTATGCAGCACTTGTGGGAGCTGGCTTGCCGGCGAGAGGCCAGCCCAGGCACTAGAGATTTCGGGGAGATTGACCAATGTCCACAGAAGAAACCAAATTCACCGTCGGTAAAACCACCTTCTATCAGGGTGAAAACCAGACCCATCCGCTGTTTCGTATTGAAGCCGGTATCCCTTGCCAGAGCGCGCGAGAACAGGCATCGGAGCTGATGGGGTATGCACGGGATATGACCTTGGACGGGTTGATGGAAGACAAGCCACAGCTAATTTGGGCTTCGCACTATCTCTGCGCTTTAGCCAAGGCGCTGATGGATGATGCTGAGCTGGGAATGATGAAGAACCCTTGATGAAGTTTTAGGGCAGGCCCCTTGTGTATGAGTAGGCCTGCCCACGAAGGTCTTCAAACCGGCCCAATCGGTCCAAACATCAGACGGACTGCTTCACCTGATTTCCCGAAATTAAGCGAGCTCTATCTCAAGTGCTCGCGAAAGCTGGCCCTGAAATCCAACGGTTTCAAGTACAGCTGACTCGACAAATCACCACGCAAAATGAAGAGTTTCGGCTCGCCGCTTAGCTGGAAAACCCGGTAAAGATAAAACTGGTCCCCAGCTTCCGCAGAGAACTCCAGCTCGTTGTGGCTAACAACAAACGAGGACGCGATCCCCCCATTCGTCGCCTTTACCTCGATATATCGGTGGAGAACATCGCTTTCGAACGAGAGTATGTCGTAACCAGCACCATCACCTTGAGTATCGGAGATCCACTCCAAATGCTGAAACAGCTCAGGATGGCCCATCTCCGTCAGGCGATGCTGCTCATAGCCAATCACCCAATCCTCTCCCAATCGGCCAAGCTTGCGATTCGCTTCGTCCCGGGCGGCGTAGTCGAGCTTGCGCGGCAGGCGTTGTCGTAAACGGGTCGGTGCAACCAGCTTTTGCCGCTCTTCCATAACCGGAGATTCGACCAGCACTGCCGCGTAGGACTTCTGCGCTGGAGTCTTCACCTCCTCCATCCCATCGACGATCTTACCCACGTCCGTCGAATGCCCAAACACATACTCCTGGACAGCTTTGCGCAATAATAATTGGCTGTTGCCGCGCGGTTTGTAGCCTTGGATAAAGGGTAAGCCCATACCTGCAAGCACAGCACTGATGTTCTGATGCTTAAGCTCTACGGACGCTTTGCTTCGCCCCCTCAGCTGCTTGCGCAAGACCTCGTTGTGCCCCGACTTGTTGAAGGCCACGCCATCTGCTTCCAAGCGGAGCATTTCGAAATAGTCAGCGACCGTGGCTTGGACCTCATCGTCGGTCCAATCCTCCCCAATACGGATAACCTCAAAACCCAAAGCCTGAAGCAGCGGAACCACGGTCATTTCACCGCCAGAGAAATCCTCGGCCCTAAGCACCCCTTGCATTGGAAACTGCTTACCAAAAGCAACACCCACAATCGCCTTGGAATCGTATGGCTCCCCTGTTCGAGGGTTGCGGACCATGTAGTCCCTTGATTTACCGAAGCCATAGCGTTTGAGAAACGCAACCCGCCCCAGATGCGAAAATTCGTCCATTGCCGCCTGTACGGCTGCGGGGCTTTTCAGGAGGGAAAGCTGTGTCACTGACTATGCGTCCTTGCGGTAGTTTTCGACGCAACTTTCAGCTTTTTCCTACACAAAATCAAGCCACACAAGACATGTCAGCCTACTAATGAAGGAGTTTCCGTGTCTCGGGGGCGCTCGTCCCAAACCATCAGGAGCACCCAGGAATCTTCCTACACTCCTTCTCATTTAGTCTGTAGGAAGTATGGAGTCCAGCATCTGCAATGAAGGCGAAACGATGGCTCAAAACCGCTCGGTTCGCCCGCCACCACAGGATGCTCACGTGACTACCCCTGCCGATGCGACCCAACTCGTCGACACCAACCGTCTGGCCGACGCCCTTGAGTAATTCGCCACGGATCGCAACTTGGGCCAGTTCCATTCACCCAAAAGATTGGTCATGGCGCTGCGGGGCGAAGTGGGTGAACTCATAGAGATCTTCCAATGGCTCAGCGAAGACGCTTCCAAGTCCGCTGCTTACCACCCGGAAACGGCACAATCCGTCGAAGAAGAGTTAGCCGACATGCTCATGTATCTGATGCGTCTTGCCTCACTACTGGGCGTTGATCAGCGCGTCACCCTAAGTGCATTGGCAGTAGAGAAGCGATCCGAGCATTCGCTGATGCACAAGGAGCACAAGTTGAGGAACACACTCTCGCCTCCCAGCTTTGCTGCAATGGCTCGGAAAGTTATTTGACCTGGCTGGACGACGTCCTGCAAGTATGTCCGACTGACAAGCGGTACCTGGACATCAGCCTCTATGAGTGCACGGTTTTCAATACTACCGAAGAGCTTAATTCTCAAACACTCAAGCCAGCACCCTAAAGAGCATTTAGATAAAATGCAAAATCAAAACAAGCATAAGAACTCTAGAAACATAAAAGGTGGCAGTTGAAAGCTGCCACCATGATGGAAAGCCAAGACTATCTTTTTTCAACTACCAGGGACTTACGCATCAAGGAAGGGATATTAACAGCAAACCATGCAACGCCCTTAATATCTGCTTTATCCTTCTCCCTTTGCACTACACCAAGATCAAAAAATCTCAACTGCAAAGTAATTCTATCCTTGAAGCAGTAGGCACGATCATTTTTTACATCCGCACTTTGACTGAAGTATTGATTAATAGGAGAGTATCTATCAATACCCTGCGCTACATTCCTTACCCGTCTTGAACGATACCCGCTTTCCAGTTTATTCATCATGAAAATGTCAACTTTTAACGAATCATCTTCAGCCAAGAGTTTTGAAAGCGCGATCAACATTGCACTGTGCTGCTCTGCATCCTTGGCGTCACGAACCTGGACAGACAAAAGAAAATCTTCAAGCACAGAATACAATGGCACAGCCTCAATCACATTATGTGGAGAGGTTAAAACACCCATCACTTCAGCTGCACTTTGAATACCTCCGTGAGCAGCAGCCCACTTATCTACAGTGGTATGCAGCAATATCCTATTAGATTCGATAGCGGTGGCATCTCGATGCATGACCTTGGGAACTAGCCATCCGTCTACTGGAATCTTTCGAATCCCTAAACCAATGACATTAGCGCGCGTAGGCTTAAGCAGCTGAGTTAAAATAAAATCGCGACGCCACTGAGACAAAGGTTTACCACGATTTGAAATTAGAGCTTCACGAACACATTCTTCATGCTCTATATATTCAGAAAACGCATCTTTAACAGAAGACTGGAGAAACACCCGACACTGATTCAGATAGGGTAGCTTATACCCAAAAAAGCGCGCTCTTTGCTGCAAATTATCGGCTGCAGGTGCTGTTCCCAATGGCCGCGGCATGTAGGTGATGCAAAGGCCCTCAACAGTATAACCTCGATCAAGTTTAGCACCACCTACCAGAATCCAATAAGGGGAGGACCTCCAAGATACCTTTTCTTCGGCATCTTTCGTACCATTAATCTCTACAACATTTAGTTCAACAAAAACCTCTTCTGCAATTTCAACTAGAAGATCTTCCAACGGCGACAAATCGTGGCAAGTGGCTTTTAACGAGTCATACTCCTCTTGAAACAGATTGACAATTGCGGCTTGCGGCTTCACCCCGTTTAAGGGCATCATGCCCCTTAAGGTTCTGAGTGAGTTATCAATCCAACCTTTGTATAGCTTATGCGAACTCGTTGAAATGGCAGGATGCACCATCATAGAGCGATTACGATCCTTCGCTCCTCTTCCTTTTGCTCGTGTTAACGAATGATGCGACGCCACTAACAAAAATGTTCTTAGTGCCTTCAACAAGCTTTTCGGCGGTGCTTTCAGCACATTGTTTTTGGACGGAATTTCCTGAGAAGGAATAATCTCAACCAAACCCTTCTGCTCTATGAAAAATGACTTCCCCCCTGTATAGGCATCACCCGGAGTAACTAGCTCAGCAAAATTTGGATTAAGAAAATCTGTTTGAGCTAGAAGCAGGTTCGCTTGCGGGGTAGCGGTATACTGTAGATACGAGTGATGCGGAAGCACATCTCTAAGTTTCAGAATAGATTTATAAGTCGTACTAACATCAGTTACCGCTGCTAAGCCAGCCTGTATTCTGGCAGCCTTCGTATTTAAGCTTGCCTGATCGCTCTCATCATCAATAATCAAACACGGAACACTAACAAGATCCAACTTTGAAAAAACTGTCGCTAACTTTTCTAAATGCCCACCATGTTTCAACACGGTTATTAACAGTGATTTTTTTGAAGGCCTTCTCTTCCAGGCGTCAAGACGACTCTCAATCTGATCCTTGACGGACATAGATGGGTTTGATAAATGATACCAGTCTTCACTACCCTCTATCTCAAAATCTTTCTTAAGCCTATCTTCGGATTGATCTCTCAAATTATTTTTTGTGCCCGCCAGCACTATTATTACGCCATAACCATTATCACGCGCCAGCGCAATAACTGTTTCAAAGGATAATGTTTTGCCACTTTGGACATAACCAACTACTAGCCCAGTTTCTGGAGCAGCCGATAATGAAGGTGGCAGACAACGACCGAGAATACGCCTAGCTTCTTGCAGAATCGAATACTCACCTTGAGTAAGATCCTCGAAACTCGGGCCGTTAGCATCTTTAGATTTACCATCCAAAAATTGCGTCGTAAAATCGCCTAGCTCCGGCTCCCATTTGAGCGGAGGGGAAATTAAAGAATCTTTATTATTCAACTGCAAGCTCTCCATTGCTCAATACACCACGCAACAATTTGTTAAGGTGGTACAGGGTCGTTTCCGGAGGATTACCCGTCACATCTTCCGCAAGCACTAACGCAATACTAACCACAACTGCAAAACGCAATAGCAACTCTATATTTTCATTATTAACGCCCAAGAACTCAGACGTAAATGGATGAACCAGCGATAATTCCACGGTTAATTTTCTACAAGTATCTCCGGAAATTCTCAAATCCTGAGACTTAGCAACGGAAACCCAGTCTTCACGCGAATAGTCAACAGAGGTCCTTAAATTAATTAACCACTGCCATACACCGTCATCTACCAATATGATCTTTTCGGATGCCTGTAACTTACTTACTTCCAATTCTTCCGGAATGGCATCTCCGAAATGGGAAGCCGGATCAGAGCTTATCTCTTTTAAAACAGGCACCAAGTTACTTTCGACATACTCACCAACCAATCTAGTAGCATGTTCTGCTTTCGCCTGAATAGATTTCTTGCTCGGCAGCGCGCGATAGTTATCAGCCTGGGCAAGAATATTTTTATCGCCAGATTCTAGTTCTTGTTTTAGGCAATCGAGAAACTCTTCTTCAAACTCCTCCCAGCGGAACCCATTCTTGGTGTGACTTACCTCAAAACCCTCAGCATGCAGTTCGCCAAACAGGCGTTGATAACGATAACTGTTTGTTTGCTTAAATATGAAGTCAGGCCTATAAGTCTCATCGTGACTTCCCTCGATCAGCCTATTCCTTCGAAAAATCGAAAAGCCAGCCAAATTAGTTGATCCAACTTCTCTCAAAGCAGCAAATCCGGTAATGCGCTGCCCCTGCCCGAAGTCAAAGTCTATTGACTTTTTCCAAAGTACCAATTGGCTCTCTCCAGCTTCAACTGGAACGCCAGGTGCCTTATACTCTAAGCTGCGAAGAATAGGCACCTCAGAATACCTCAGCAACTCATCCCCAAAAAATAATTGCATCTGGCCGTCGCGTATGAATACCCTATATATGCTAGCGAGATGCTCTTTAATTTTTCCTACAGTACGCCCTTGGGGTACGTGATGAAGTCCATTCAACACAACAACCGTATAGCTACCTTTAGTTGAACCTGAGTCTCTTTCACTTACATCGAGGGACTCTACATTATTTTCTACGATATCTTTAATATCGAACTCAATTTTGCGCTCGACACTACTATCAACTGCTTTTGTTCGGACACTCCAATTTCCCGAGAACCAACAGGCAGCACTTTTCATACCCATCCCGAATTCAGACAGCCCGGCTCTATCTGTAGGAACCTGTGCAGCCCTGAATGCTCGAGGAAAATCATCTACCGAAATACCAGCTGCATTATCAGAGATAACAATTCGGCCAGGTGGACTTGTTTCGATTTTTACACTCACTCGAAACTTATAGTTCTCACCATTAACAGCATGCAGCTGCTCCCGATTCGCCAAATAACTCTGCAGAGAATTGTCGATAAACTCAGCCAGAGCGAACCAGGGTTTGTAATTAAGGTGACGCAAAACAGACAACATTGTAACTTGCGGACGAATTCCTACTGGCTTAGACGATCCATGTTTTGGCTCCTGCGGCATAAGCACTTCCTAAAAACTGCCCATCAGACATTCAGTCGACTTTAACGAATCAACTTTCTCGCAACCATCTCGACTACACTTGAGTTCACCGCGTTACCAAGTGCGGAGAACGCGTGTGTGGTAAACTTTGGAAGTTCCTTCAAACCTTCCAAACTCTGAAGGCGGGCACACTCACGAGGAGTCATATACCTTTTTTGCCAACCGATGATCGGAACTTGCGTATCGGTCATCGCAATTAAACTAGGCGCCGTAGTCGGCCGTTTAACCCTGACTCCCGAAGCCCTGAACTGCAAGACGTACTCCCATATATTCCGATCACCACCTTTCACATTCCACTCAAGTTTTTGCAGACTAGATGGAAACTCTAAAACCCTCGGAAGCCACGGATCTATCCACTCTTTATTTGACTGATAAAACTCGCGATTCTTCCTAATGAAATTTTGCTTCCACTTTGGGAAAAGCATTTGTGGTGTTCTTGCATGGCTGGGCAAAGCCTCCCAACGGTGCTCAACTAGCGCCATAGATGTCAAATCTACTCCATGACTCCCCTTATACCCTTTGAGAGCCTTTTCACCATTCATAGTCTTATCTGCGAACGGTGTCTCATCTTCATAAGGATAAGTGGCCCCCCACTCCATGGACCACAATGGAAACCAAGGAAGCTCTACATTTTCAGGGCATCGCTCAATAAAGTCCTGCCAAACTTCGAGACAATCTGAAGCCCGCCTCGATAGCTGTTTCGCATCCGACGGCGAATCTTCAAGTATAGAATTAATTGAAGTCTCTTGTGAGCTTATAGCCGGCCATTCAAAATTTTCTAAACTTTCGATTGACCCTACGATATATATCCGCTCTCTGATCTGAGGAATACCGAAATTATGCGGAGAAAGCTTTGCCGTTTTAACTTCGTAACCTAGCCCTCCATCACCTAGTTCGTCCAAAATCCTCTTCCATGTCCTACCCTGATCATGCTTAAGCAAATTTGGAACATTCTCAAGGATAAAATAGCGGGGTTTTTTTATAGATAGAATATTGAGCACTTCAAAGAACAACCCACCCTGCTCTGTGCACTCAAAACCCAACTGTTCCCCAGCTTTTGAAAAAGGTTGGCACGGAAAGCCAGCCGTCAGAACATCGTGATCAGGAACATCGTTAGGAAGGACGCTTCTAATGTCACCAGCAGGAAGCAACCCAAAGTTTGCTTGATATAAGTTGCGGAGGTGCTCTTTCCACTCTGCGGCGAAAACGCAAGAGCCGCCCATCCTTGCGAGCGCGAGATGAAAGCCTCCCAAGCCTGCGAAAAGATCGACAAACTTAAAACTATCTTCATTTTCCCTAATAATATCTGGCCCCGAGTTGCTAGGCTCCTCAGCCACCCCTTCCCCAAACGACATAATTAACCCATCAACAATTGAAAGAACCAGTGAGCACTGAACTGCCAAGTCACTGAACAAATATCCAGTACTATACCTCTCTCGCAGTACAGGTGGAAGCGCCAACCGATATCAGGACAACCATTACATAGCATCATTAAGCCATTATACGACCCCATAAATCAAGCACGCAAAAAAGCCAGATCATTTCTGATCTGGCTTTTAAAAATGGTCGGGACGGAGTGATTCGAACACTCGACCCCTTGCACCCCATGCAAGTGCGCTACCGGGCTGCGCTACGCCCCGACTGGGCTTGAAGCATGTTCTCAATCTTGCCGAGAACGTTGAAGAATGTACCCTAACCCTCTGATAAATGAAAGCTTTTTCTCAAAAAAATTTCCACCCATCAGAAAAATCCCAGCTCACTTCTTCAAAACCACCAGCACATCCTCCAACTCAACAATCATCTGCCGAATCAGCTGCTTGTACTGGCTGGATTCATCCTTAGCCTCATCACTGGAAAGCCTCAATCGAGCCCCGCCAATGGTGAACCCCTGGTCATAAAGCAGCGCACGAATCTGGCGGATCATCAGCACATCCTGCCGCTGGTAATACCGCCGGTTCCCCCGCCGCTTCACAGGGTTAAGCTGGTCGAACTCCTGCTCCCAATACCGCAGCACGTGCGGCTTTACGGCACACAACTCACTCACTTCACCAATGGTGAAGTAGCGTTTGCCCGGTATGGGGGGCAGTTCGTCGTTATGGCTTGGTTCCAGCATAGGCCTCAACCCGGGCCTTCAACTTCTGCCCTGGACGAAAGGTGACGACGCGCCGTGCGGTGATCGGGATCTCTTCCCCTGTCTTGGGGTTGCGGCCCGGCCGCTGGCGTTTGTCGCGAAGGTCGAAGTTGCCGAAACCGGACAGCTTGACCTGCTCGTTCTCTTCAAGTGCGTGCCGAATTTCTTCGAAAAACAGCTCGACCAGCTCCTTGGCCTCACGCTTGTTAAGCCCCAGCTCCTCGTACAGCCTTTCGGCCATCTCAGCTTTCGTCAGAGCACCCATGCCGTTATTTCCTTAACGTGGTGTTCAACCTTTGTTCGAGCGAGGTGAGGATGTTTTGCAGGGTAGTGTTCACCTCATCGTCGTTAAGAGTGCGCGATGGATGCTGCCAGGTCAAGCCAACGGCAAGGCTTTTTCTATCAGGATCAATGCCTTTACCTTGGTAGACATCAAACAGCCTGAGGTCTGTGAGCCATTCGCCTGCATTGTCACGAATTAATTCAAGCACCGCGCTAGAAGCTACATCACGTCCTGCAATCAAAGCCAGGTCACGACGGGTTTCCGGGAACTTGGACAGCTCGCTGAATTTCGGCAGGCGGCCTTCGACCACGTCGCCCAGCACCAGCTCGAACAGGAACACCGGGCGGTCCAGGCCCAGGGCTTTGGCAAGCTCTGGGTGGATGGCGCCGAGGTAGCCGACCAGTTTGCCGTCGCGCTCGATGGCGGCGGTCTGGCCTGGGTGCAGGGCTGGGTGCTTGCCGGCGCTGAAGGTGAAGTCGCTCAGGGCGCCGGAGTAGCCCAGCAGGGCTTCGACGTCGGCTTTCACGTCGAAGAAGTCGACGCCGTCGCGGCCGTTGGCCCAGCCTTCTGGCAGGCGGCTGCCGGTGATAACGCCGGCAATCATTGGCTGCTGCTGCAGGTCACCCAGTTGGCCGACGAAGCGCAGGCCGCTTTCGAACAGGCGCACGCGGTCTTGCTGGCGGTTCAGGTTGTGCTGCAGTGCCTTGACCAGGCCCGGCCACAGCGAGGCGCGCATGGCGGCCATGTCGCTAGAGATGGGGTTGGCCAGCAACAGCGGCTCTACGCCCGGGCTGAACAGTTCGAACAGTTTTGGGTCGATGAAGCTGTAGGTGATGGCTTCCTGGTAGCCGCGGGCAACCAGCAGGCGGCGCAGGGTTGGCAGGTCACCGCGGGTTTCCGGCTTGCCCTGTGGGGCCAGGCGGGCTTGCGGGTAGCGAACCGGCAGGTTGTTGTAGCCGTACAGGCGGGCCAGCTCTTCGATCAGGTCCACTTCCAGGCTGATGTCGAAGCGGTGGCTTGGGACGGTTACGGTCCACTGCCCTTCCCCATCACGGGTCGTGGTCAGCTCCAGGGCGTTGAGCAGTTGCTCTACCTGGGCTGGGTCCATCTGCATGCCGAGCATCTGGGTGATGCGTTCGTCACGCAGGGTGACCGGGGCCACGTTCGGCAGGTGCTGTTCGCTGACGGCTTCAACCACCGGGCCGGCTTCGCCGCCGACGATGTCCAGCAGCAGCTGGGTGGCGCGCTCGATGGCTTCGCGGGCCAGCTGCGAGTCGACGCCCCGCTCGTAGCGGTGCGAGGCATCGGTGTGCAGGCCGTAGGAACGGGCTTTACCGGCAACGGAAATCGGCTCGAAGAAGGCGCTTTCCAGGAACAGGTCGCGGGTTTTTTCGGTGTTCACACCGCTGTGCTCGCCACCCATCACGCCGGCGATGGCCAGGGCGCGGGTGTGGTCGGCGATGACCAGGGTGTCGGCGCGCAGGGCAACTTCCTGGCCGTCGAGCAGGACGAGCTTTTCGCCCTCTTCGGCCATGCGTACGCGGATGCCGCCGTTGATTTCTGCCAGGTCGAAGGCGTGCATCGGCTGGCCGAGTTCGAGCATCACATAGTTGGTGATGTCGACGGCGGCGTCGATGCTGCGCACGTCGCTGCGGCGCAGGCGTTCGACCATCCACAGTGGGGTCGGCTTGCTGAGGTCGACGTTACGGATAACGCGGCCCAGGTAGCGTGGGCAGGCCGCGGGGGCGCTGACTTCGACCGGGCGCACTTCGTCGTGGGCAGGCGCTACGGCAGGCACCACCGGGCGGGTGACCGGGGTGTCGTACAGGGCGCTGACGTCACGGGCCAGGCCGGCGATGGACAGGCAGTCACCGCGGTTCGGCGTCAGGCCGATTTCGATGCTGGCGTCGTCCAGGCTCAGGTAGGTGCGAATGTTTTCGCCAACCGGGGCATCAGCCGCCAGTTCCAGCAGGCCGTCGTTCTCTTCGCTGATTTCCAGCTCGGCCGCCGAGCACAGCATGCCGAAGGACTCGACGCCGCGCAGCTTGGCCTTTTTGATCTTGAAGTCGCCAGACAGCTCGGCACCGATCATGGCGAACGGGACCTTGATGCCTGGGCGGGCATTAGGCGCGCCGCACACGACCTGGAAGGTTTCCTGGCCGTTGGTCACCTGGCATACGCGCAGCTTGTCGGCGTCCGGGTGTTGTTCGGTGGCGAGGATTTCGCCCACGACAATGCCGCTGAACTGGCCGGCAGCGGGGGTAACGCTGTCGACTTCGAGGCCGGCCATGGACAGGCGGGCGACCAGTTCGTCACGGGAGACTTGCGGGTTTACCCAACCGCGCAGCCACTGTTCACTGAATTTCATGCTGTTCTCCTAGAATGTGCGTCGATTGGGCCTAGCGGAATTGGGCAAGGAACCGCAGGTCGTTATCGAAGAACAGACGCAAATCGTTGACGCCATAGCGCAGCATGGCCAGGCGCTCGGCGCCCATGCCGAAGGCGAAGCCCTGGAACTCTTCAGGGTCGATGCCGGACATGCGCAGCACGCTTGGGTGCACCATGCCGCAGCCCATCACTTCCAGCCAGCCGGTCTGCTTGCACACGCGGCAGCCGTTGCCGGAACACATCACGCACTGGATGTCGACTTCGGCGGACGGCTCGGTGAAGGGGAAGAACGATGGGCGGAAACGCACCGCCAGTTCTTTCTCGAAGAATACGCGCAGGAATTCTTCGATGGTGCCCTTGAGGTCGGCGAAGTTGATATCGCGATCGATCAGCAGGCCTTCGACCTGGTGGAACATCGGCGAGTGGGTGATATCCGAGTCGCAGCGATATACGCGGCCCGGGCACACAATGCGAATGGGCGGCTGGGTGGACTCCATGGTCCGCACCTGCACCGGCGAGGTGTGGGTACGCAGCAGCATGTTGGCATTGAAGTAGAAGGTGTCGTGCATCGCCCGGGCCGGGTGGTGGCCGGGGATGTTGAGCGCTTCGAAGTTGTGGTAGTCGTCTTCGACCTCTGGGCCTTCGGCAATGCCGTAGCCGATGTGGGTGAAGAACTGCTCGATGCGCTCGAGTGTACGGGTGATCGGGTGCAAGCCACCGGTGGCCTGGCCGCGGCCTGGCAGGGTGACGTCAATGCATTCGGCAGCCAGGCGAGCGCTGAGCTCGGCTTCTTCAAAGGCGGCCTTGCGGGCATTGAGCACAACGGTGACGCGCTCTTTGGCGTCGTTGATCAGCGCGCCGACTTTCGGCCGCTCTTCGGCTGGCAGGTTGCCCAGGGTCTTCATCACCTGGGTCAGCTCGCCCTTCTTGCCGAGATAATTAACCCGGATCTGTTCCAGGGCATTGATGTCTTCAGCGCGCTCCACGGCCTCTAGGGCTTGGGAGACCAGCGCATCCAGGTTTTCCATGTACAGACTCCAGATACGAAAATAGGGGAAGAGCTTTGAAGGCTCTTCCCCTATCGATGACGTTCAATGCCCGACGGCGCTAGCGCCGCCGGGTGATTGTCGCGGGTACTTAAGCCAGAACGGCTTTAGCTTTCTCGACAATCGCAGCAAACGCCGCTTTTTCGTTCACTGCCAGATCGGCCAGAACCTTACGGTCGATTTCGATCGAAGCCTTTTTCAGGCCAGCAATCAGACGGCTGTAGGACAGACCGTTGTTGCGAGCACCGGCGTTGATACGAGCGATCCACAGTGCGCGGAACTGACGCTTCTTCTGGCGACGGTCGCGGTAGGCGTATTGGCCTGCCTTGATGACCGCTTGCTTGGCTACGCGGAATACGCGCGAGCGTGCACCGTAGTAACCTTTAGCCAGTTTCAGAATTTTCTTGTGACGCTTACGAGCGATGACGCCACGCTTAACACGAGCCATGAGTAACTTCCTCTATCTTAACCAGAATTAACGAACGCGCAGCATGCGCTCGACTTTTGCCACGTCAGACGGGTGCAGCAAGCTGGCACCGCGCAGTTGACGCTTACGCTTGGTCGACATTTTGGTCAGGATGTGGCTCTTGAAAGCGTGCTTGTGCTTGAAGCCCGAAGCTGTCTTCAGGAAGCGCTTCGCAGCACCGCTCTTGGTTTTCATTTTTGGCATGTTGAACTCCGCATTCGAAAAAAATTACACAATAATCATCAGGCCTGCCGTGCCCGGGAGATTACTTCTTCTTTTTGGGGGCGATGACCATCATAAGCTGGCGTCCTTCCATCTTCGGATGCTGCTCAACGGTGCCGTATTCAAGCAGGTCAGCTTCAACCCGCTTCAACAGCTCCATGCCCAGCTCCTGGTGGGCCATCTCACGACCACGGAATCTCAGAGAGATCTTGGCCTTGTCCCCATCGGTAAGGAAACGTACCAGGTTGCGTAGTTTTACCTGGTAATCCCCATCCTCCGTCCCTGGACGAAACTTGATTTCTTTGATCTGGATCTGCTTCTGGTTTTTCTTGGCTTCGTTGGCCTGCTTCTTCTTCTCGAAGAGGTGCTTGCCGTAGTCCATGACCTTGCAGACCGGTGGTACCGCGTCTGCAGAGATTTCTACCAGATCCAGCTTCGCTTCATCAGCGATACGCAGCGCTTCATCAATCGAGACGATGCCAACCTGCTCGCCGTCTGCGCCAATTAACCGAACCTCGCGGGCCGAGATATTCTCGTTGATCGGGGCCTTCGGTACAGCACGCTTATCGTTTCTCATTTCACGCTTAATAGTCATTACTCCGATTCTTGGCGACCACGCCGGGAAACCGCTTGTGTCAGAAGCTCAGCGAATTGGGCGACGGGCATGGAGCCCAGGTCTGCGCCTTCGCGAGTACGCACTGCAACGGTCTGCGTTTCGACTTCGCGATCCCCTATAACCAAAAGGTACGGGACCTTGAGCAAAGTATGCTCGCGGATTTTAAAGCCGATCTTCTCATTTCTCAAGTCCGACTTGGCACGGAAACCGCTACCGTTCAGAGATTTCTCAACCTCTAGGGCGAAATCGGCCTGTTTGTCGGTGATATTCATGATCACCGCCTGGGTCGGTGCCAGCCACGCCGGGAACACGCCAGCGTAGTGCTCGATCAGCATGCCGATGAAGCGCTCGAACGAACCGAGGATGGCACGGTGCAGCATGACCGGGCGAACACGGCTGTTGTCTTCGGCGATGTAGCTGGCGTCCAGACGCTCTGGCAGGTTCGGGTCGTACTGCAGGGTACCACACTGCCAGTTACGGCCGAGGCAGTCGCGCAGGGTAAACTCGATTTTCGGGCCGTAGAAGGCGCCCTCGCCTGGCTGGTATTCCCACTCAAGGCCCGATTCGTTCAGGGCGTCGGCCAGTGCGCTTTCGGCACGATCCCACAGCTCTTCGGAACCAACACGCTTGGCCGGACGAGTGGACAGCTTCATGGCGATGTCGCTGAAGCCGAAGTCCTTGTACACGTCCAGGGTCAGCTTGATGAAGTCGGCGGCTTCTTTCTTCACCTGTTCTTCGGTGCAGAAGATGTGCGCGTCATCCTGTACGAAGCCACGCACACGCATGATGCCATGCAGGGCGCCGGACGGCTCGTTACGGTGGCAGGCACCGAACTCGGCCAGGCGCAGCGGCAGGTCGCGGTAGCTTTTCAGGCCCTGGTTGAACACCTGCACGTGGCACGGGCAGTTCATCGGTTTTACCGCGTAGTCACGGCTTTCCGACGAAGTGGTGAACATGTTCTCGGCGTAGTTGGACCAGTGGCCGGAACGCTCCCAGAGAATGCGGTCGACAACCTGCGGGGTCTTGATTTCCAGGTAGCCGTTGGCGCGTTGAACCTGACGCATGTACTGCTCGAGTACCTGGTACACGGTCCAGCCGTTGGCGTGCCAGAACACCATGCCCGGGGCTTCTTCCTGCAGGTGGAACAGGTCGAGCTGCTTGCCGATCTTGCGGTGGTCGCGTTTTTCGGCTTCTTCGATGCGCTGAACGTAGGCAGCCAGCTGCTTCTTGTCGGCCCAGGCAGTGCCGTACACGCGCTGCAGCTGCTCGTTCTTGGCATCACCGCGCCAGTAGGCACCGGACAGCTTGGTCAGCTTGAATGCCTTGAGGAAGCGGGTGTTCGGCACGTGCGGGCCGCGGCACATGTCGACGTATTCTTCGTGGTAGTACAGGCCCATGGCCTGCTCATCCGGCATGTCTTCGACCAGGCGCAGCTTGTAGTCTTCGCCACGGGCCTTGAACACGTCGATGACTTCGGCGCGCGGGGTCACTTTCTTGACCACGTCGTAGTCTTTCTCGATCAGCTCCATCATGCGCTTTTCGATGGCGGCCATGTCTTCAGGGGTGAAGGGGCGCTCGTAGGCGATGTCGTAATAGAAGCCTTCGTCGATAACCGGGCCGATCACCATCTTGGCGGTCGGGTACAGCTGCTTCACCGCGTGGCCGACCAGGTGGGCGCACGAGTGACGGATGATCTCCAGTCCCTCTTCATCTTTAGGGGTGATGATCTGCAGGGTGGCGTCGTGACTGATCAGGTCGCAAGCATCGACCAGTTTGCCGTCGACCTTGCCGGCGACGGTGGCCTTGGCCAGGCCGGCGCCGATGGAAGCGGCAACGTCGGCTACGGATACGGCGTGATCAAACGAACGTTGACTGCCATCGGGAAGAGTAATAGTGGGCATGGCGCCTCCTCTCCTAGTGGTGACCCCTACCAAAGGTCACGTGGGTTGGGATGAGCCAGTACAAGATCCGACCTGCCCTCCTTTATAAGGAAGCCTGCCTCACAGTGGCAGAAGCCTTTCGGCTTGCAAGGGACGAACCAGAGTGACTGGAAAGAAAAAAGATAGCTGCAGCCGGCACAGCGCGACCACAAGCCGAGCATGCTAGCACGCGGGTTGCACCCCAGGCAGAAATATTTGGAAATTGCACCGCAGCGGTGAACTAACGCGGAAAAATACCGCTCAGACTTTGGGAAGCAACCTACTCTTGATGAGACCTTAACCCAAGGAGTAACTGGTTATGCGAGTTCCGTCTCTTCTGGCCCTGGCGGCCGCTGGCGCCCTGCTGCTGCCCGTGGCTGCGAACGCCGGCAACTTCCCAGCCGGGAAGGAGGCCGCCTACACCGCCCAGTGCACGCAAGTGGCCGGCAGCCAGGGCGTTGACGCTGCCACCGCGAAAAAACACTGCGACTGCGGCGCACAAGCGATCAAAAAGAATTTTACCGACGCCGAGATTGCCGACCTGGACAGCAAGGATGGCGTTGACGCCAAGCTGATGCAGAAGGCCCAGACCGTGGTACAACAGGCCTGCGCACCGAAGCGCTGAAACCTTAAAGCCGGTGGTGGCTGACGATTATTTTGCGCTGGATCAACATCCGGTGAAGGTAAAAGGCGCTAGTTCCGCAGAATTAGACTATGATGTCATCTGTGCCAGACAGCTCAGGCGTCTAGGCACTTCGAAAAATTTCAAGTTTCTGGAGATTCATCCCATGTCCAATCGCCAAACCGGCACCGTCAAATGGTTCAATGATGAGAAAGGCTTCGGCTTCATCACCCCACAAGGCGGCGGCGACGACCTGTTCGTTCACTTCAAGGCCATCGAATCCGACGGCTTCAAGAGCCTGAAAGAAGGTCAGCAAGTTTCCTTCGTCGCCGAGCGCGGTCAGAAGGGCATGCAGGCTGCACAGGTTCGTCCGGAGTAATTCGGAAGCTGTGAAAAAACCCGCCCTTGTGGCGGGTTTTTTTATGGGCGCTTACCAGGCGGTATACGCTGCTCTTTGCGGCCCTTTCGCGGCACGAGGCCGCTGCTACAGGGGCCGCATGGGCCTTTGGAGCTGCATCAACCGCAGTTGACGCGGGTTACCTTGCCTTGCTCGTCCACGTTCAGGTTCAGGCGGTCGGAGCGGTATTCCAGGGTTACTACATCGTGCGGCTTGAGGATGCGTGCTGTCTGCGAGCCACTGCCCTTGCGCGCCTGCTCCAGCAGCTCGGCGCTGCCTGGTTTGCCAATGGCAAAATCGGCGCCGCTGGCTTCGCAGCGGCCATCGTTGCCAGCCGATGCGGCCGGCGCATCGCCACCAGCGTTGCCACCTGTGCTGCAACCAGCCAGGACAGCAGCCACCGCCAGGGTTGCCAGGTAAGCACGGGTACGGAACATGAAGCCTCCTAAATGGGTCCGGGAACTGTCTGTTCCGACAGCTCCGCTCAGTATTCGTTGCAAAACCGGTCAAGTCTGCCTGAACTCTAGCACCGAGGCGAAAAGCAATCGTGACCGGATTTTGCACAACCCCCTGCGTTTGCCATATGCTTAGCGCGCACGGTCACTGGCGCAAAGCCATGATTTGCTGCAAGAAGTGGAGCGCATCCCGCCTCCATCGAGCACCAGGGTCAGGTGCTCCCCCTTCGTTCCGGGCCCCCAGCGAGAGCTTTTCATGAGTACCCACAGCATCGATGCCGACATCAAGGTCAAATGGGCCGAGGGCCAGAGCGCGTACAGCCCTGGCACACCGGAAGAATTGCTGTTGATCGCCATCGACCTGTTGGTACGGGACAACGGCGCCGAGGCTGCACGCAGCTTCATCGACCAGGTGTTCGAGCGCTACGCGCCGCATGCGGCTATTCCAATCGCGCCAGACGTGCGCTGAGCAGGTCGAACAGCCCCTGGGCATCGCCCTGCTCCACCCACAGCACATTCGCCGGCTGCTTGAGTACGCCGTACCAGTCGGCAATGGTCTGGCCGAAGGTCGGGCCTTCACGGCTGTCGATGCTCATATGGATGCGTCGGCCGCTGAACAGCTCAGGCTTCAACAGGTAGGCAATGACGCTGGCGTCATGCACCGGGCCCCCGGGCATGCCGTACAGGTCCATGTCGTGGGTGATGTAGGCATTGAGGATATCGACCACGCGCTTGCTGGCCTGATTGTTCACGGCTGCCAGTTGTTTCAGGCGGGCGTCGCTGGTCAGCAGCTTGTGGGTGACGTCCAGCGGCAGGTAGGTGGGTGGTACACCGCTGGCCAGGACCACTTCGGCGGCGTGCGGGTCTGCGTAGAGGTTGAATTCTGCTGCCGGGGTGATGTTGCCGCCATTGAAGTGGGCGCCGCCCATGACCACCACCTCCCTGATGCCCTGGGCGATGCCCGGGCGCTGGATCAATGCCAGGGCCAGATTGGTCTGCGGGCCGAGCATGGCGACGGTGATGCTGTGCGGTTTGGCTGCGCCGAGGGTATCGACCAGGTATTGCACGGCATTACCCTGGGCCAGGGCCGCTTTCGGCTCGTGCACCTGCACACCGGTAAGGCCTTCTTCGCCATGAACGTCGGCGGCGTAGATCGGTGTACGCACCAGTGGGCGGCCGGCGCCGGCATACACAGGAATGTCTTCGCGGCCCGCCCATTCGCGGGCCAGGCGGGCGTTGCGCGAGGTTTTATCCAGACGCACGTTGCCGGCCACGGTGGTGATGGCACGGATATTGAGCTCGTCAGGCGAGGCCATGGCCAGGAACAGCGCGACCACGTCGTCGGCGCCGGGGTCGGTGTCTATGATCAAGTCGATGGGGGCCGCCTGGAGGGTGGTGGCTGTGGCCATGAAGGCGATTCCTTGTAGCAGGGGTTTGAGCATAGGGGCACTCCTGTTGCCTGGGTAGAGGGTTCCGGGGCCGCGCTGCTGCCCAATCGCCGGCAAGCCAGCTCCCACAGGTACAGCGCGGCACCCCTGTGGGAGCTGGCATGCCGGCGATCGGGGGCAAAGCCCCGCGTTCAGAAAGTGACGCCGGAGATGAGGGCGATGTTGCTGTAGGGCTGGCACTCACCGGTACGCACCACCGCGCGGGCACTGCGCGACAGCACCTTGAAATCTTCATGGCTCAGCCATTCGCGCTTGCCCAGCTTGCCCTTCAACCGCTCGATCTCTACCAGCGCCGGCGGCACCACTTTCTGCATTTCTTCAGCCAGCACATGCCGCTCTACCTGCAACTCGCTCAGCACTACCCGCAACACACTGGCGAAATCCGGCAGACCGGGCGTGATGGCAAGGTCGATCATTTCCACGCCCGGCGGCACCGGCAGCCCGGCATCGCCGATCACCAGGATATCGCCATGCCCCATGCCGGCAATGACCCGCGACAGGGCAACGTTCAGCAAGGGGGTTTTCTTCATGGTGTCAGCTCCGCCAGGTAGGGAATGGACGGCTGGGCACCGGCACGGGTAACCGACAAGGCCGCGGCACGCTGGCCAAAGGCAATGGCCTCGCCCTCCTCCAGCCCCCGAACCAGCCCGGCAGCAAAGCCGCCAATGAAGGTATCGCCAGCAGCAGTGGTGTCCAGCGGTTGCACCACAGGCGCCGGGAAGTGCTGGTGGCCCTTGGCAGTCACCAGCAAGGCCCCTTGCGCGCCCAAGGTGATGATCACTTTGCCCGCCCCCAGCTGCAGCAGGCGCTCACCGGCGCGCCGGGCGCTGTCCTGGTCGGTCACCGGGACCCCGGTCAGGGCTTCGGCCTCGCTTTCGTTAGGCGTGAGGTAATCGATGCGCGCAAACCAGTCCGCCGGCAAGGGGCCGGTGGCCGGCGCCGGGTTCAGGATCACCTGTTTGCCCAGTTCATGCGCCCTCGTCAGGGTCCAGGCCACGGTGTCGGCCGGTACTTCCAGCTGGCAGATGACCACCTCGGCCGCCTGCAGCAACGCATCAAAGCGCTGTACCGACTGCGGCGTCAGCAGGCCGTTGCCGCCAGGAATGATGACGATGCAGTTCTGGCTGGCAGCATCCACGGTAATCAGTGCCACACCGCTGGACACCCCTGGGCAGGTGCTGACGCCCTGGCAGTCGATGCCCTCGACATACAGGGCCCGGTGCAGTTGCCGACCATAGTCATCGTCACCCACGTTGCCGATCATCGCCACGCTGCCGCCGAGCCGCGCCACCGCCACGGCCTGGTTGGCGCCTTTGCCGCCCGGCACGGTGAAAAAGCTTTCGCCGGGGAGTGTTTCGCCGGCCCGGGGCAGGCGCTGGGCGCGGGCCACCAGGTCCATATTGAGGCTGCCGACCACCACAACCTTGGCATTCATGACGTTTCCTTAGCGTTAGCGGTAATCGTTGAACAAGTCCGGGCGCGGCCCGGTGGACTCACGCAGCACGATGCGCGGGGCCACAATGCGTTGCTCCGCCGCGCCTTGCCGGGGTGTTCCTATACGTGTCAGCAACAGTGAGGCGGCGCTCTCGCCCAGCTCGCGAATCGACTGGCCCACGGTGGTCAACGGCGGATACACGTAGCGGCTCAGCTCGATGTCGTCGAAGCCGATCACCGACAGCTCGCCGGGCACGCTGATATTGCGTTCGGCCGCAGCACGCAGCACGCCGAAACCGATCATGTCGTTGCCGGCAAAAATCGCCGTGGGCCGTTTACCCTCCAGCACCTGCGCCGCTGCTGCGTGCCCACCCGGGCTGGTGAAGTCGCAGTGCAGCACACGGCTGCCCAGCACCGGCACGCCGGCTTCGGCCATGGCGCGGCGGAAGCCGTTCAGACGCAACTGGGTAACCCCGGTTTCTGCCGGGCCGCCAATGTAGGCGACATCGCGGTGGCCAAGCTCCAGCAGATGCTGAGTGGCCAGGTAGGCGCCGTGTTCGTGGTCGATGCGCACCAGGTCGGCATCCACGCCTTCCAGTTCACGGTCGACGATAACCATCGGCGTGCGCACGCAGGCCAGGCTTTGCAGCAGGTCGCTGTCCTGGCCCACCGAGGCCACCACCAGGCCGTCGATGCGCTTTTCCAGCAGCACGCGCAGGTAACTGCGCTGCTTCTGTGGGTTGTCATCGGAGTTGCACAAAATCACACAGTAGCCGTTGCGCTCACACGCGTCTTCAATGCCCCGCGCCAGCTCGGCGAAGTACGGGTTGACGCTGTTGGGCACCAACAGGCCGATGGTGGCCGTGCTGCGCGCCTTCAGTGAACGCGCCACCGCGCTGGGCACGTAGTCCAGCTCGATAATGGCGGCTTCAACCTTCTGCCGCACGTGTTCGCTCACCGGTCGGGTCTTGTTCAGTACATGGGACACGGTGGTGTAGGAAATGCCTGCCAGTGCCGCGACGTCTTTGATGGTTGCCATATGGTCAGTTCCGCCGGGCTGCACGCCGGCTGCGGTAAGTGTCGAGCACCACGGCGATGACGATCACCGCCCCGGTGATGATGCGTTTGGTCGGCTCGCTGGCGCCAATCTGCGCCAGCCCGGCGGCCAGTACCGAGATGATCAGTACGCCAAAGAAGGTGCTGATGACCGAGCCACGCCCGCCCATCAGGCTGGTGCCGCCGATCACCACGGCGGCGATCACCTGCAGCTCCAGGCCGGAGCCGGCATTGGGGTCGGCCGCCTCCAGGCGCGATATCTGAAAAAGCGCGGCCAGGCCTGCCAGCAGCCCCATCAGGGCGAACACCAGCACTTTGTACGGGCGCGGGTCGATACCTGCCAGGCGCACCGCCTCTTCATTGGTACCGATGCCGATCAGGTAGCGGCCGAACACCGTGCGGGTCAGCACCAGATGGGCCAGTACGATCACCAGCAAGGCAATGATGAACGCTGGCGAAATACCAAAGGCAACCGGGTTGGAAAACCACGCATAGGCATCGCCGATATAGGCAGTGCGCGAGTCGGTGAACTGGTAGGCCAGGCCGCGGGCCATTTCCAGCACGCCAAGCGAGACGATGAACGACGGAATACGCCAGGCCACCGTAACGCCGCCGGTAATGCTGCCGGCCAGTGCGGCCACGGCCATGCCCAACAGCGCCGACGGCAGCGGGTCCCAGCCCCAGCCGAGGATGGCCACACTCACGGCAGAAGCCGCCAGGGCCAGCACCGAGCCCACCGACAGGTCGATGCCGCCAATGATCAGCACAAAGGTCATGCCCACCGCCAGCACCATCAGGTCGGGGATCTGGTTGGCCAAGGTACTGAAGGTGTTGTAAGACCAGAAGTGGCTGCTGAGGAACGAGAACAACACAATCATCGCCAGCAAGGCGCCAGCCAGGCCCAGGTAGGTGCCCGGGCCAAAGTAGGTGCCACTGCGGCGCACAGGGGCGGCGCCTTGGCTATCGAGCGGGGTGGTTTTCATGCGTCCATCCTGGGGGCTGCATCGTGCAGCAGTGCGTCACGTTTCTGATAACCGGCAAAGGCTGCGGCCAGCAGCTGGTCCTGGCTCCAATGATCACGCTCGAAGGTGTCGATCAGGCGACCGGCCGACAGCACGGCGATGCGGTCGCAGATCAGCATCAGCTCGCGCAGGTCGCTGGACACCACCACCAGCGCCTTGCCCTGGCGCGCCAGTTCGGCCAGCAGGCCATAGATGTCGAACTTGGCACCCACGTCGATGCCTCGGGTGGGCTCGTCGAACAGCAGCACCTGGCAGTCGCGCTCCAGCCAGCGGCCAATCACCACCTTCTGCTGGTTGCCGCCAGACAGCTCGCCCACAACCTGGTGGGCGCCGGCACTGCGAATGCGCATGGCCTGGATCTGGCGCTCGGCCAAGGCCTGCTCTGCCTGGCCGTCAAGCACGCCAGCGCGTGACACCGCGCCCAGGTTGCCCAAGGCGATGTTGGCGCTGATCGACTGCGTCAACAGCAGGCCCTCGCCTTTGCGGTCTTCGGTAATCAGCGCGATACCCGCCTTTACGGCAGCCTTGGGCGAGTCGATGGTGACGGTTTGTAGTGGTTGGCCGAGCGCGATGCTGCCACTGTCGGCACGGTCGGCGCCGTAGATCAGCCGCAACAGCTCGGTACGGCCGGCACCAATCAGGCCGGAAATGCCGAAGATCTCCCCTGCCCTGACCTCAAACGACACCTCGCGCACCTTGTCAGCACGGCTGAGCTTGTCGACCTTGAGCAACGGCGCGCCGATCTGCCGGCGGCGCAGGTCGATATGCTCGCCCAGCTCGCGGCCGACCATCAGGTTGACCAGTTCGGCACTGCTGTAGCGCTGGATTGGCTCGTCGCACACCAGCTTGCCGTCGCGCAGCACGACGATGCGCTGTGCAACACGCTGCAGTTCTTCCAGGCGGTGGGAAATGTAGACGATGGCCACGCCACGCTTGCGCAGGCGCTCGATCTGGGTGAACAGCAGCTCCACCTCACGCGCGGTGAGCATCGCGGTGGGCTCATCGAAGATCAGCACATGGCAGTCGCCGATCAGGTTGCGGGCAATCTCGACCATCTGCTGATGGCCAATGCCCAGTTCGCCCACCGGGGTATCCGGGTCGATGGCATCGAGCCCTACCTGCGCCATGGCGGCGGTGGCCAGCTGGCGCAGGCGCTTGTGGCTGATCCAGCCGAAACGGCTGGGCAGGTTGTCGAGAAACAGGTTTTCCGCCACGGTCAGCGTCGGCAGCAGGTTCAGCTCCTGCATGACCATGCGCACACCCAGGCGCTCGGCCTCGCTGCGGCTGGCAGGCGCATAGGCTTGGCCGCGGTAGGTCATGCGCCCGCTGGTGGGCACCTCCAGGCCGCTAATGAGCTTGGACAGCGTACTCTTGCCCGCGCCGTTCTCGCCGGTCAGGGCCAGCACTTCGCCGGCCCGCAGGCTCAGGCTGACCTCGCCGAGCACGGGCTGGGCGTAGGTCTTGCCCAGCCCGCTGGCGGACAGCACCACTTCATGGGCCGATGCAGCCATGGCCGTTTCTCCTGGCAGCGTCAGGGCTTCTTGGTGATGAGTTCGACCGGGGTCTGGATGACGTTGTCGGCATCCACGTCAGGCTTCTCGCCCTTGACCATTTTCAGCGCAGCCTGGATGCCGTACACCGCCTGCTGGCTGGCGGCCTGATCGAGGGTGGCAAGCACGCGACCATCGGCAAGCATCGGCTTGATGGCGTTGATGTTGTCATAACCCACCACTTGCACCTGGCCGGTCTTGCCGGCGGCGCGCACGGCAGACACGGCGCCCAGCGCCATGCTGTCGTTGCCGGCCAGCAAGGCTTTCAGCTCGGGGTATTCGTTGAGCATGGCGGCGGCGACGGCGTTGCCTTTGTCGATTTCCCAATTGCCGCTTTGTACCGAGACGATTTTCATCTGCGCGGCATCCATGGCGTCCTTGAAGCCGGCGGTGCGCTGCTGGGCGTTGGTGGTGGTCGGCACCCCTTCGATGATGCCCACCTGGTCGCCGGCCTTGAGCTTCTCGTTGGCCAGGTAGTCGCCCACCAGGCGCGCGCCCTTGCGGTTGTCGGGGCCAACGAACGGCACGCTGATGCCTTTGCTCTTGAGCAGATCAGGGTCCAGGCGGTTGTCGATGTTGATCACCACCACGCCCTGGTCCATGGCCTTCTTCACTACCGACACCAGCGCCTTGGAATCAGCCGGGGCAATCACCAGCGCCTTGGCGCCGGAATTGACCATCTGCTCGACGATGCGGATCTGTTCGCCAGTGTCGGTCTCGTTCTTGATGCCGTTGGCGACCAGGTCGAATTCGTTGGCGTGGGTTTTCTGGTAGTCCTTGGCGCCGTCTTCCATGGTGCGGAAGAATTCGTTGGCCAGTGACTTCATCACCAGGGCGACCTTGGGCTTGTCTTCGGCATGGGCGGCAGACAATGGCAGGGCGAGGGAAAGGGAGGAAACGACAGCGAGGGCCAGCAGACGACCGGGGAACGGCAGTTTCATGGACGATGACTCCGAATCTTGTGTTTTTTATCGGATCGCAAACGTTTGCGTTGACTAACTATGGAAACAGGACCGGGGTTTGTCAAATCCGTTTGATTTCGGAGGTCAAAGCACTGCTGTGCCGATTATCCAGATTTTTCCGGAAAACCGAACACCTTTTCCTATGCTTGTTCGGAATTACGAATGAAAGGATGCCCTTTGCAGCAGCGGCCCTGTGTCGCGATGGTCTGCGCAGCAGCCCCGGCAATGTGTGCTGAACACAGCATTCCGGGGCCGCTGCGCACCCCATCGCAACGCAAGGCCGCTCCCACACAAAGAGCCTCCGCGCAAGCTGGTACGAAACATGCCTGAAGCCCTGCGCGACTCAATAACTATCTCACTAGGAAGAGAGAGAACAATAACGATGAATGCCGCACTTAAAACCTTCGCCCCCAGCGCACTCGCCCTGCTGCTGATCCTGCCAACCACCGCCTCTGCCAAAGAAGCCGAAAACCAGCAGAAGCTGGCCAACGTGGTCATCCTCGCCACTGGCGGCACCATTGCCGGCGCAGGCGCCAGCGCGGCCAACAGCGCCACCTACCAGGCTGCCAAGCTGGGCATCGACAAGCTGATTGCCGGCGTGCCGGAACTGGCCGACATCGCCAACGTACGCGGCGAGCAAGTGATGCAGATCGCCTCTGAAAGTATCACCAACGAGGACTTGCTCAAGCTCGGCAAGCGGGTTGCCGAACTGGCCGAGAGCAAGGACGTCGACGGCATCGTCATTACCCACGGCACCGACACCCTCGAAGAAACCGCCTACTTCCTCAACCTGGTGGAAAAGACCGACAAGCCAATCGTGGTGGTCGGCTCTATGCGCCCGGGCACCGCCATGTCTGCCGACGGCATGCTCAACCTGTACAACGCCGTGGCCGTGGCCGGCGACAAGCAGTCGCGCGGCAAGGGCGTGCTGGTGACCATGAACGACGAGATCCAGTCGGGCCGTGACGTGAGCAAGTCGGTCAACATCAAGACCGAAGCCTTCAAGAGCGCCTGGGGCCCGATGGGCATGGTGGTGGAAGGCAAATCCTACTGGTTCCGCCTGCCGGCCAAGCGCCACACGGTCAATTCCGAGTTCGACATCAAGCAGATCAGCAGCCTGCCACAGGTGGACATTGCCTATGGCTATGGCAACGTGACCGACACCGCCTACAAGGCGCTGGCGCAGAACGGTGCCAAGGCGCTGATCCATGCCGGTACCGGCAACGGTTCGGTGTCGTCGCGGGTGGTGCCGGCGTTGCAGGAACTGCGCAAGAACGGCGTGCAGATCATCCGCTCGTCGCACGTCAACCAGGGTGGTTTCGTGCTGCGCAACGCCGAACAGCCGGATGACAAGAACGACTGGGTCGTGGCCCACGACCTGAACCCGCAGAAGGCGCGGATTCTGGCGATGGTCGCCATGACCAAGACCCAGGACAGCAAAGAGCTGCAGCGGATTTTCTGGGAGTACTGATTAACTCGCCGCGCCCCCCTGTAGGAGCGGCCTTGCGCCGCGAATGGGCGGCGTAGCGGCCCCAGGATTTGAGCTTCACCGCAGAAATCGCCGGGCTGCTGCGCAGCCCATTCGCGGCACAAGGCCGCTCCTATGTATGGACTCGCCTACATTGTCTAGCTGCTTTGAACATAG
>NZ_JBBMRJ010000039.1:0-42898 GCF_037993085.1 Pseudomonas sp. YNh
GGCACCTCCTATTTGGGCCTCATTATGAGGCTTGGAGGTGTCTACGAAACCAGGGGCGATTCACATAGCCGCTCTTGTTCAATCGAATCAGCAATGCGAATAGCCGAGCCTGGCGGGCGATGGAAGAGCTGCTTCGCTCCCGGTGAACATGAATGCCTGTCTCGCCTACACCACCGCATGAACCAAGGTCGAGAGTTGCCGGTCAATCTGTAACAGAAGATTGAAACGGGTGGAATACAGTGAATGGTTTCATTTGATCTGCAAAGGATGCTCATTGGCGAGTTCCCGCTGACCTTCCTCTTGGAGGTCGCCCTCCGCGTTTCAGCGGCGTTTCTAGCCGTGTTCTTCTTTCTGAAATTCAGTGGTCGACGTGGAATCAGGCAGCTGTCCCGGTTCGAGCTCGTGGTAATTCTCACCTTGGGTTCAGCCGCAGGCGATGTGACCTTCTACGAAGATGTACCCCTCCTCCCGGTTGCACTGGTTTTCCTCACGCTATTGCTGCTCTATCGCGGAACCGTCTACATGATGAGGCGCAGCAGAACATGCGAGGCATGGATCGATGGGTTACCGATCACGGTCGTAAAGGACGGAATGTACGAGATCCATTCACTGCGGAACTTGAACATCTCGTCGAACGAGCTGTTCATGGAGCTGCGCCAACAAGGTGTAGAACATCTCGGCCAGGTGCGCCTGGGCTTATTGGAGACGGATGGCGACCTCAGCTTGTATTTTTACAACCCTGAGGACACGCGTCCGGGCCTGTCAGTCCTGCCAGTTGAACACCGTCCAGAGTACCAGGCGCCGCCCAACGCGGGCCTACACTGTTGCGTCAGCTGCGGCTTCCCGAGCTTCCTTGAACCTCTGGACTCGGCCGTCTGTGAACGCTGCGGACACAACGTCTGGTCACCTGCATTGGATACGTTACGCAACCGCTAGACCACCTCCACTTAGGTGCGCGTGGGCTGGGCAGGCCTTCCTAACATCTTGTGGACATTGGCGACCAAGTCATCCATGGCGAATGGCTTGATCAACACTGCTGATGTATCCCGCCATACGTCATCTTCAAACACCGAGGGGCTCGCGTACCCAGTCATGAAAATGACTGGCAGGCCTTCACGGGCTTGTCGTCCAAACGTTGCCATCTGCCGCCCGTCGAACCCACCGGGCAGGCCTATATCGGTCACCAGCAGATCGATGCGTGTATCGGAGGCCAGCAGCTGCAGGCCAGCCTGGCTGTCAGTAGCCTCGATAACCGTGCACCCCAAACCACTGAGAACGTCACTGACGAACAAACGTACTGATGGCTCGTCATCGACTATCAGTACAGTGCGGTCTGACCATTGGGGTGAAAAATCGCAAAGGCTCTCCGCGCTGCCAGTGGGCTCTGGCTTTCCCAGAGAAGTTGGCAGAGAAAGGTGAACCCTCGTACCTACCTTTTCCTCTGAAAAAATCCTGACCTGTCCTCCCGACTGCTTGGCAAATCCGTAAACCATCGACAATCCCAGTCCAGTGCCTTCACCCGTGGACTTGGTAGTGAAGAACGGTTCACAAGCTTTCAACAACGTTTCGGGAGACATGCCCATACCATTGTCGATTACGCTAATCGTCAGGTACGAACCAGCCTTCAGCTCCGAATCCAAATCGGGGCCTTCCTCAAGTGTCACGTTGGCTGTCGTGATTATGATCTTGCCAGCCTTTTTGCCGATGGCATCCCGCGCGTTGATACAAAGGTTCAGCAGTGAGTTCTCGACCTGCACGGGGTCAACCAGGCAGGTGGCAGCATCTGCCGTAAATTCGACCTGTAGGTGAATCGACGGCCCTACGGTACGTTGTATGAGATCCGTCAGGCCACCTATCAAATCAATGATGTCCGTACGGATGGGCTGCAATGGCTGACGGCGTGAAAAAGCCAGCAACCGGTGAGTGAGTGCTGCCGCTTTATGGGCCGCCTGGTGCGCGATTTCTAGGTAGCGTTCGACGTCCGCCGAGCGCCCTTCCCTTCCCCGCAGTTTGGCCAAATCCAGACTGCCTGTGATGCCTGCCAGGAGATTATTGAAGTCGTGAGCGATGCCCCCGGTGAGCTGACCTATCGCTTCCATTTTCTGCGCTTGGCGCAGTGCTTCCTGTGCGGCCTCGCGTTGGGCTACGGCTTCGCTGACGCGATCCTCCAGCGTCCGGTTCAAGTTCAAAAGCGCCGCCTCGGCCTCTTTTCGAGCGGAGACATCGATTGAGGAACCAATAAGCCCTATGACCTCCCCAGCCTCATCAAGGAGAGGGGCTTTTACGGACAGCCACGTAGTCGCAGAGCCGTCTGGCATATCGATCCGCTCTTCGATCTGGACAGCCTTGCCGCCACGCATGACCTCCTGGTCGGTTTGCATCACCTGGCGTGCCTGGGCCTTGTCTTCCAGGAACTCAAGATCAGTTTTCCCCAGATAAAATTCTGGAGGCTTACCGATCAGTTCTGTCGCCCCATGGTTCGCAATGAGGACTCTACCCTCCAGGTCTTTCGCATAGACAACACCCGGTACTGCGGCTGTGAAGGTGCGCAACAGCGCCGACACACGATCCCGCTCGACCTCTGCAGCCCTCCGTGACTCGATGTCCATGAGCACGCCTGGAAAACGTACAGCCTGCCCCTGGGCATCGAGTTCGGCATGTCCGTTGGCTTCGATCCAGTGATAGTGACCGGCATCGTTGCGAACTCGATATTCACAGCGAAACGTGCCGCCACGCGACATCGCACCTTCAATCTCCCGAGAAACGCGCTCACGATCTTCTGGATAGATCGATGTGAAGGCTTCAGCTATTGGGATACCCGCTTCACACTTCTGGGCAGGAATACCAAAAGACCGAGAGAAGCGTTCGTCTGCCGTAACCCGGTCGTTCGGAATATCCCAGACCCAAGTACCGACAACTGAAGCGGCCTCCAGAACGAGGCGCAGCTTCTCTGAAGGGTCGTCCTCAAACGTCTCGCTCACAGACTGACGATCTGCCGCCTGGGGCGTCGGGGATTGCTGAAACCCATCTTTGTCCATCACTCACCTCTGTCACTGCCTCCAGATCATAGCTATGAAGGCTGAGGGTTTCCGTTAAACGCCATCAGACGATGTGATACATCGTCCCGCGATTCACGGACGAGGTTGTAGATCAAGGTGTACAGAGACTTTTACCCGAGCGCAACGACTCATTCCTACCAGAAGCTGAATCAATTCCGTCACAGATGAGTTTGCGGCCTAGTGACTTCGGCACGCTCGAAGTGCGCTGTGGCTTCCCGGATAACATTTCAACGGTTGTCGAGTAAAGGCCATCGAAGGTCAACAGCCATTGGGAAAACGCATCCCTTGCTATTGTCGACCGATAGGAAGGCCGCTTGCTAATGGCCTTTCACTGCGGGCCCGCCAAGGGCGTGCAGCTGGTAGTCGGTGACCGCCTGGAAACGATGTTCAGCCATCAACCGAAGGCGCTCCAGCTCCGCTCCAATTACCCCATCAGCTTGGGCTTGGTGGTACAGCTTGAGTGCTTCCACAGCCTCGGCGTACAGAGGGTGGTCGGGCATGAGCACCTTGCTCAGATCTTTTTTCACAATCTCTCCCTTTCGCCATGGCTATCCCTCACGACGCCGTGCCACCAAGGAGTGTATTCGGCCTACCACTGCTGATCCGCTTGGACGGAGTGGGCGTACATCAAAGCTTCGTCCGCAAGCTCCAGCATATCGGCCAAGGTTCCAGAGTCCACGGCATGCGTATCACGTAGCGCATAAGCGTGATGCAGAAGCTCCCTGTGATGTTTCTTCGGCGCGAGGAGCAGTGCCCGGGTGTCGTTGAGCAGCTGCCGCCACTCTTGGATCGACATTACGGGCAGGTTGGTGCCTGTCATGGCGGCATTCTCTATTGCTGTATATGCGTACAGTATTCTGAAAATGCTCGGCTGCATAGGTACTTCGGACGAAATACGCCTGCGATGGGAACAGATCAGTCGCTGGAACGAGGTAGGTTTTCGCTGGCAGTGGCGATGGCTGGCCCAGATGGAGAGCTTGTTCCTGGTGACGTAACTCCACGCCGCAATGAATGTGGGGTCGAGATTTGTCACGCTTCGATGGCACCCGATTTCGACGTGTTATCTTTGGGCTATCACCCAAGGAGCGGAATCATGGATCAGATTACCCAGCTCGACGACAGCATCGAGTGTGTGTCACGTATCGCGGACGAGCTTGAGCAGCAAGTAGCTCCCTGCCCCGCATCCCGGTTGAGGTTGATCACCTGGGTCACCGATTGGGTAAGTAGTCCGTCAAGGTTGGACGAGATTGAGCAGGGTTTGCCAAGCATCCCACAAAACCTAGTTTCGGCTTACACAGCCTGGGTTCACTCAAACCGTGGGTGATAGCCCGTCGCGTCCAATAGTCTTCACGGCTTTTTCACATGCAGTGTGGGAACGTTAGCTATCCCTACGTGTGATAGAAGCTCCCTTGCCCGCCTAGCAGCGGGCTTTCTTTTGTCCGCAATTTGTCACTGCCTTCGCAGCGCCCTTTATCGCGCAATACGTTGCGCTTCACGACCTTTCGCGCCCCCGGTCAGCTAATACAAAAGAAAAGGGAGCCAGCCGATTCCGCACGGCGTCCGAAGTAAACACAGGTTCTCTGTGTGAACCCACGAGGTGCGAGATCATGGCAAACGATCAAGACAAGACCGGTCAGCAAGGCGGCACCGCTCAAAACAATCCCGGTGGCTTCGAGAACGATCCACAACGGCCATCTGAGCCAGGGCAAAGAGGCGGACAGATGCCGGGCGGGCAGTTCGACATGGACAGGCAACGTGAATTCCAAGGTGGTGGCCTGGGCTCAATCGGCAGCCAGCAAGGTGATCAACAGGGAGCAGGTGGTGCAGCCCATCAAGGCGGTACGGGCGGACATACCACTGGGCCTAAGTCCGACAATGACCACAGCGACATTGATGAAGCCTCGCAAGCGGTACAGGACGAGGATAGCGGCATGACTGAAGACAACCGCTAAGTTTGCTCAGGGCCAGGGAAAATGGAAACCCTGGCCTTGCTCAGGTGCTACAGCCCTCTTTACTGTATACAGTCAAGAGCTCATCGACCCGCGTTGTGAAGCTCTGGCTTATCATCTCCCGCCGCATACCCAAGCACGCTTGCCAAACGCATCGTCCCCCTCACCACTTGGTGCTCACAGCATCGAGCACGCTCATAAGTTTCTCACTCACCACCGGCTGTTTTAGGCTTTGCGTGTGCTTGCTAGGTCTGTAGGCTGCAGAAATCCTTTCTGATTACTTCCTACAGGAGGCAAACCTTGTCTAATGATCCGATCTGTGTAGTGTTTATACCGCCTCTGATTGCCGTGCTTAAGGCAGCGGAGGATCGCAAAGGGTCACCGCTCACTGAGGATGAGGTGCTTGGGATTAGAGATGGTGCAACCGCAACCGCAGTGCCCTTCAGTACCGCTTTAGCGTTAGACAGTGAGCGGGGTTATGTCCTGACTGCCTGTAAGAAATTCGAACAAGGTTTCAGCGCAGGCAGTGATCCCTTCCACATGCACCATCTCGAAGCCATGGGTATTCTCGGTCGGTATCGCAATGCAACCGGCCCGGGCATCGATGCCGGCACTCAATACCGCACTCGCATCCGACGCAAAATCAACGAGCAATGCCGCCTGGGGCTCATAACCGGCCTTTCGTCCAGCGGCGATCAGGCCCTGCACCACGGTGCGGCTGTAGTATCCCTTCTGGTCGCCGGTATTGATGATCGGGTTGGCCGAGAGCTCCGTGCCATACTCCTCTAGTACCGGGCCGACCTCGACGGCGATTGTGGTGTCGCCGGGCAGCCGGGAAGCTGCGTACATGGCGCCGGCATTCGACTCTTCCTCCAGCGTCGTAAGCACGAACCAGACGTCCTGCTTCAGTCTTTCTCGCCGTTCACTCAGCAGCTCCGCGCAGAGAATGACAGCGCTCAGCGGAGCTCGGTCGTCGAGGAAGTGAGCCGCAATACAGTCATTTACCTTGAAGGGCTTACGCCAGTGCTGACTGAGCACGACTCGAGTACCAGGCCGAACGCCTAGCTCCTGGAGTTCCGACTTGCTCTTGCGCGTGACGATGTAGACATCTTTCCACTGAACATTACCTGCCAGCACGTCTCTTCCATTCGAAGTCCGACCGCTGTTGTGCATTGAACCGTAGGACAAAACACCCGGCAGGATGCGTTCATCGCCCAGAATATCGACAGGGCAGACGCCAAAGCTTATCGGTTGCGACCCACCTAGAGCGAGCACCTCCAGGGTGCCGTTCTCCAGCACATTTTTGACAATCATCGCGATCTCATCGAGGTGGGCCATAACGCGTATGGCTGGCTCGGGGCTACAAGCGCGGCCCCCACGAATCACCCCCACCACATTGCCAGCAGGGTCAATATGGGCCTCCTCACAGAAACGGCTGAGCTCCCGCAGGCAAATGTCTCGCACCTCATCTTCTTGTCCGCCCGGCCCTCGGGCGTTGAGGAGCTCTGTCAGTAATGCCTCAGTCTTCAAAACGTTACCTCCATGTTTGCACGCAAACGAGTTCAAGCCAGCTGGATGTAAACCGAGTAGCTACCCAATAACACCCAGAACACCAGAAAGATCCAGGGCGTCCGTAGCGAAAACAGCAATGACTTTCTATGCCCTGCACGCGAGGTTTCCGCCTCACAGAACAGCGGTGACTCGTCGTAAGCCAACCCCATCAACGGCTCGCTGCGCAGCAGGTGGCTCTGCTTGAGCTGCCAGTGATCGATGATGTTGTACGCCGCTCGGATGCCAGGCCAGGCGTTGAGCGAGCTCAGTACGCCGAGTAAGGCGAGGAACGCGGGCACGATCAGGGTGAACATCTCGCCCCATCCTTGATTGAGGTTGCCCATGGAAGAGACGAAGGCAATGACCAGGAATGACTGCGCCGCCAGATAGGCATCCGTGCGGTTGGCCAGGATGCTGGTTTCGTACTGGATCTCACGCCGGTAGAAATCCAAACGCTCCTTGGGAGAGCCAAACATCCTGGCATTGTGCTCGCTGATCTCGTGCTCAGGGGTCGCAGGGGTAATGATTCGAGGCACTCGCTACTCCGGGAATTAGGCTCCAAGCGAAGAGATGAGCCTGGAGCTGAGTCCGGTAGAACAGGCGATGGAGCATGGAATTCAATTGGATTGATATCCCGCACCGCTCGTCGTACCAACGGCAGATTGAAACCAACACGCGGAGGCCAGGCCTTTCGAACCGGTATGAACGTTCTCAACTGCAGGAGCTTCTACCATGCGAGACTTCCCTACCCCGCCCTTCCCTTCGCAGCCTCAAAATGTCCCTGGCTCACAGCGCAAGATGGAGCCCTACCCCGACTGTGGTGAGCAGTCGTATACCGGCCACAATCGACTCGAAGGCAAAGTTGCACTCATCACCGGAGCAGACAGCGGCATTGGGCGGGCTGTAGCGATTGCCTATGCCCGTGAAGGTGCCGACGTTGCCATCGCTTATCTGAATGAGCATGAAGACGCGCAAGAAACCGCGCGCTGGGTTGAGTCCGCAGGCCGTCAGTGCCTGTTGTTGCCCGGAGACCTGGCGCAGAAACAGCACTGCTACGACATTGTCGAAAAGACCGTCAGCCAGTTCGGGCGTATCGACATACTGGTCAACAACGCGGCGTTCCAGTTGTCCCACGAGACGCTGGAGGATATCGACGATGACGAATGGGTGAAGACCTTCGATACCAACATCACCGCAATCTTCAGGATTTGCCGGGCAGCACTGCCTTCCATGCCCAAGGGCAGTTCGATCATCAATACGAGCTCGGTCAATTCCGACGATCCATCCCCCAGCCTGTTGGCCTATGCCACGACCAAAGGGGCCATTGCCAACTTCACTGCGGGCCTGGCTCAACTGCTAGGCAAGAAAGGTATTCGGGTCAACAGCGTTGCGCCAGGGCCTATCTGGACGCCTCTAATTCCTTCCACCATGCCGGACGAAGCGGTAACACACTTTGGTTCCAAAACACCATTGGGTCGTCCCGGACAACCGGTGGAGGTCGCTCCTATCTACGTGCTGCTAGGCTCAGATGAGGCCAGTTACATCTCTGGGTCACGTTATGCAGTGACTGGCGGCAAACCAATCCTTTAGCGAAAAGAGGCTCGCCGTCCTGGCGAGCCTCACCCTCTTATTTGCGTGGCAGTTTCAACGTTTGTGCTGATCGTGATCGCGGGCCGTTTTTTGCGCTGTCGAGTCATGGGCTGTACCCGTTGATCCATCCGGACGATGGGCATCGTTGTCTCGCTCCTCTTCTCCATGCGGCCTTGTCAGCGCACCTTCTTTTTGCCTGTCGCTCACTTTCTTCATGTTGCTCTCCTCCCATTGCCTTTGAACAAGGGAAGCCAATCTACGGGGCAAAGTTCAGGTCAGTGACACTCCAGGAGATGGGCGGGCAACAGGGGCGATGAACCAATTACTCCAGGCTCGCGTCCACCGCAAAACAAGCGAGTCGACACTGAAATGGAAAACGACCCTGTACTGGCCGCCCTCGGCTATCTCAAAAACAACAAACTGATTTTGAGCACAGCAGAATCGTGCACTGCAGGCTGCCTTGTAGCTTTGTTGGCGGCGGTACCGGGTACCGGGTACCGGGGAGGTGCTGGAAAGCGGCTATGTCGTCTACTCACCCAGCGCCAAGAAGCGGCTGCTGGGAGTCAGCGCCGAAACCATCGAACGATACGGCCTGACCAGCGAAGCAGTAGCTTGGGAAATGGCCTTGGGCGCCTTGAGAGACAGCGATGCGAATGTGGTGATCGCCACCACCGGGGTAGCCGGGCCGGCGCCCGAATCTGGGATACCGCCAGGAACGATGTGCTTTGCGTGGGCTTTCGCCGGCGAGCCAATTGCCGTTTTCACGCGCACTCAACGTTTCTTCGGCGAGCGGTCTGAAGTCATGCGCCAAGGCGCCCTGTTCGGGTTGACCCGGCTTTCCCACTATCACCAGCGCTGGCTACGCGGCGAGCGCGCCTGAGGGCTGTGATCATGTCGGAAGATGAACTGCTATCCAGGCATCATCCTGTTCAAGAAGATATGCCGATGCAGCAGCGCGTCTGGCGCTTCGAGCGCGTGGGGTGGTATGTACTCGTGGCCATCGTATTGCTTGCCTTGGCAGGCCTATTCGGTAATGGCCCGTTGAGCGATGCCGAGGTGGTGAGCCAGGATGGTCGGGTACGGGTTGAGTACCAGCGCCTCAGCCGAAGCGGCACAACAGACAACCTTTTCATCACCGTTCAGGGTATCCCTGGTCAGCCGGTGGAGGTACAACTCGAGGGATCGTTGCTCCGTGACGCCAGTATCGAGACGTTACAACCGGAGCCGCAACGGTCGATGTCGCATGGCCAGGCCATGCTGTTCCAATTGGGAACTAAGCAAGATGGGATCGCCACCTTGTACCTAACCCTTCGAAGTGAACACGTGGGGACGCTGGAGGGCAGTGTCAGGGCTGGCCCTGAAAGCGCCGTTCACTTCTCCACATTCCTTTACCCCTAGGAGTGCGTCATGGATTCGATCCTCCGCGCAGCCGGGATGTACGTCGCCCTTATGCTGCTGTTTCGCGTAGCCGGGCGGCGCTCACTGGCCGACCTGACGACCTTTGACTTCGTCTTGCTGCTGATCATCGGGGAGGCCACCCAGCAGGCTCTTCTAGGCGAAGACTTTTCGTTCACCAATGCCATGTTGGTAATTGCCACGCTGATCGTTTTGGACGTCGGTCTTTCACTCGCAAAGCTCAACTCCAAGCCCTTAGCCAGACTTCTGGACGGGCACGCTACCCTGGTTGTAGAGAATGGGCGCTTTCTGCATCACCGCATGCGTCGAGCACGACTCACGGAGGCCGATATCCTTGAGTCAGCGCGGGACAGCCAAGGCATCGAGAACATTGCGCAGGTTAAGTTCGCTATCGTCGAACGCAATGGAAAGATTTCGATCATTCCTGCTGAGTGAGACACCAGGCTGCCAGTGGTCACGTCCGTTTAGAGTGCCAATATCGCCTGGCTATGGTCGATGGTAGGGACGGGCATCAGTTCGCGCCGAGATACAAGCCAGGCCCGCATCCGCTCGGTATCAAAAATCTGACCCTCTTCCATCATCACCAGAATGAGCGCTTGGGACATTCGGTAACAGCCGCATTGAGAACAGCGGCGCTCTTCCCAACCACCGATGCATTCGACGGACTCAGCTTGCCCGGCGCAAATCAGACAGCTCATGTAAACCCCCTTTTGTTCTTGTTCCCTGCAGGGTAAATGCGAGGTCACGAAGCTCCCTTGTGTCTCGCTTTACATGAGATATACATACCAATCCTAAATTCCCTCTATTTGCGTAGCGCTCACATAAGACGAACCAGACGCCAGATAGCCATGTCGGAATCAGAACACTTGATCTCGAAGGCATACCGATGGAAAGAGAACCAGTAGACGCTCAACAGGGTGCGCCTCAGAGAGATGAGGGTGGATGGTTGCCCCTAGAGCAGTATGGTGCGCTCGGCGATGGGCGCTCTGTGGCACTGATTGGTCTGGACGGTTCCATCGACTGGTGGTGCGTGCCGCACATGGATTCACCACCCCTATTCGACAAGCTGCTGGCTCCACAAACTGGAGGCTACTTTTCCATTACCCCCAACCAGCCGTTCGTTACTGAGCGGCGCTACCTGCCAGGCAGCAACGTCCTCGAGACACTCTTCACAACCCACGGGGGTCGTGCGCGGCTGACTGAGTCCTTGAACAGTGGCCCTGCTGGCCGGTTGCCTTGGGCCGAACTGGCCAGGCGCGTCGAAGGCATTGAAGGACAGGTGGACTTTCAGATCGCCATCGATTTCGGAACCCAGGCCGATACGGTCAGCCCTTATGTATCGCCGAACGACAACGCCTGCGTCTTTCATGCTGGGCGCATACTTGGCATGTTCCTGCACGATGATCAAGTACACATCGAGCGCAAGAACGACATGGGTGTGCGTGCATCCCTTCGCGTTGCCGCCGGACAGCGCTCAGTGGTCGCGATCATCGCAGGACGTGATGAACCGCTGGTGGTACCGTCATTAGCCTTGATCGATGAACGTATCGACGGCTCACACAGGGAGTGGTGCCAATGGTCGAAGGGGCTTATTTACGACGGCCCCTACAAGCGCCAGGTGGTTCGCAACGCCTTGGCCCTCAAGCTGCTGCTGTCCTCTCCCAGTGGGTCGATCATGGCGGCAGCTACTTCATCGCTTCCTGAACGAATCGGTGGCAACAAAAACTACGACTACCGATTCGCCTGGATTCGTGATGCCGGCTACACCATCGAAGCGTTTCTAGGCATCGGCGCGCAGCCAGAAGCCAAGGCCGCATTCACCTGGTTGCTGCGTCGGCTGGACGAACACGGGCCACGGGTGTTTTATACCCTGGACGGCGCAATTGGCGATTGCGTGCGCCCGATTGATCTCCCCGGCTACAAGAACTCGCCTCCCGTCGTCGGCAACGATGCTCGTGATCAGCGGCAACATGGCGTATTCGGCGATATTTTCGAGACAGCCCGCTGCTTCATCGACAGCGGCAACATTCTAGACTCGCCAAGCGCCATGATCCTGTCCGGCCTTGCCGACCAGTGCGCCGACTGCTGGAGACAAGAAGATGCGGGTATCTGGGAACTGCCAGAAAAGCAGCATTACACGATGTCCAAAATCAGCTGCTGGCAAGCCTTGAGCCGGGCCATCGAATTGGCCGATGGCGGTCACCTCCCCACTACATGCCGGGAACGCTGGGATCGCGAGAGGGAACGGATCAAAGAGTGGATTGAGGCCAACTGTTGGAGCGAGGCTCACCAGGCCTACCTGTTCTACCCCGAAAGTGACCGCTTGGATGCTTCGGTAGCGCTCGCCGTCCGATTTGGTTACCCCAGCGTGGATCGGCTGCGCAGCACGCTGGAGGCTGTGCAAAATGAGCTGGGCGCCGGCGCTTTCCACTATCGCTACAGCAAAGCTCAGGAGGAGGAAGGTTGCTTCCTGGCCTGCACGTTCTGGTTGATCGAAGCCTGGGCAATCCTTGGCCAGCAAGATCGAGCCGAGGCTGCCTTTTCCAAGTCACTGAAAGAGCTGGCGCGGGGGGTGGGCATCTACTCGGAGATGATCGACCCGGAGAATGGGCAGTATCTGGGCAACCTTCCGCAGGGCTTAACTCACCTAGCAGCCCTCAAAGCCGCAATGGCCATTGGTGGTTGCCATCCTGAACGATGACGCCGGACATCATCTGCGTTGAACCGTACCGCTTGGCGGCTACTCAATCGGAGGCAAGCTCTTACATCCAATCCGTGATGGGGTAACGCCATGAACGCTATCGACTTACTGATTCAAGACCACAAGCTGGTAAAGAAGCTGCTTGAGGAGTTATCTACCACCACCGAAAGGGCTGTAAAAAAACGCGCTGAGCTGCTTCACCGCATCGAGCAAGAGCTGCAGATTCACACGGCACTCGAGGAGGAAATCCTCTATCCAGCCATCAAGCAGGCAGGAGGCAAGGAAGAAGCGAAGATGTACTACGAGGCTAAGGAAGAGCATCGGACTGTCGACTCCCTCGTACTTCCCGATTTGCTTCACACCGAAACCGGCACTATCGAGTTTTCCGGTCGTGTAAAGGTCATGAAAGAGCTTCTGGAGCATCACATTGAGGAAGAAGAAGCCGAGCTATTTCCATCGGCCAAGAAGCTCCTGAGCAAAGACATTCTGGAGGAGCTTGGGCGAACCATGGAAACGCAGAAAAAGATGCTCAAGGGCGAGCAGCGGGCCGCCTGATATGGCCAGTCCCTGCCAGCACTCACAAGGCTGGCAGGTCTCCACTTTCAAACATCGAACAACGAGTTGGGAAAGGTTTCATGGAGCATTGGATCGGATTACTGGAATGGCCAGCCATGGTGATGACCGTGCTGGCAGCATGGTGCATCGGCTCCCGCCGTCCGGGCAGAAGAAAAGTCGGCTTCTGCTGCTTCATCGCGAGCAATGTCTTGTGGGCCGTTTGGGGCTGGCAAGCAGAGGCTTGGGCCCTGATCATCCTGCAGTTCTGCCTCTGCGCCATGAATTTGCGCGGTTGGCGAAAGAACACACAACTCGAGGTATGCGGCTGACGGTGCTTGCTGAACTGACATTGAGTGGAAGCATCTCAAGCGGTACAAGACGAAGACAGCGGGATGACTGAAGACAACCGCTAGGTTGCTTAGGGCCAGGGAAAATGGATTCCCCTGGCCCTGCCAAAACGCCTACGTCGGGCATATGGCAGCTTCAATATTCGTGTCCGCGATTGCTGAGTCACCAAGCAGATTAGGGCTGTCCACCCCGAAAGAACTTGCGGCAGGCGCGACCGTGACACTTACTCATCCGTGGGGCCTGCCTGGCTCTGATGGTTGAGGGCAAATGCGACCTGACCGAATATTATCAAGCGATGCTGTGGGACAACGAGCGCGACCGTGTCAGCGCCTGCACGGGCTTGTGCAGTAGGAAGATGTCGCGTCAATCATATCGAAACAAAGCTCAGCGAATCTTGATATGGCGAATCTTCGGAATACCCAGGATCATCAAAGCCGATACAAGCCAAAAAATGCTGCTCAAGCCGATTAATCCACTAAATGAACCAGCGACAATCGGAACAAGGAAGTTTGACGCATTGAGTGCCGTCAGTCTAATCCCGAACGCCTCACCCTGGCGATGCAGGGGCGTCACTTGAACTAGCATTGTCAATATCATGGGTTGCACACACCCCAATGCGGCACCCAACACAGCAGAGCACGTAAACATCAGCACCGGTGAATATGCAAAGGGGTAAAGTGAAAACACAACCACTGCCACCACACATGAACAAGCAATAATTTGCTTTTCCGAAAACCGCTTACTTAACATTGGCAATGTTAATCTTATAGCGGCTGCAGCAAAAGCAAAACCACCCAATATCACCCCGATTGTTGATGCGCTGTATCCGGCTTTAAATCCTATCACCGGCACAACGAACGAATGCACATCCCACACTGTAGATTGCAGCCAATTTATAAATAATATATTTCTAAAATTGGCAGATCGCAAAAGCTCCCACGATGGCGACTTTTGCATAGCCGGCGCATTTAAATTTCGCGCTGCGACTACCTTACGAGTGAACGCCCAAGATGCGCAGGACAAGACTGCCAAAAATAAAAAACAATATTGAAATGCGACATAATCGCCTTCCGCAGGCGTCAGCAAATCAATAATAAGCCCAGCACCCAAAGGGCCCAGAGAGCTTGATAACGCAGGTGATATCGCAAGCCAGCCAAAATAATTTCGACGGGCCTCATCGCTCAGATCTGCCCTACCGATGTGACGTTGCATAACGATAAGCGTCACGCAATTGGCAGCCCCCAACACAACTGCAACTACTGAAATGATCAAGATCTCCGGACGCAGTGCACCTATAAAGAGCATTCCACTAGAACCGACTACTGCGTAGGCCATTGGAGTGTGCAGGCCATTTTTATCGGCGTAGCGTCCAATAGGGATGGCAAGAAATATTTGGCTCGCGGCGAACAAGGCCACTAGCGCCCCAACCGCTCCGTCGCTCACGCCTACTGAAAGTGCATAAAGAGGCGCTGCTAATTTTAGCCCCTGAAAGGAAGCAAGCATGAGCGTTTGAGCACATAAAACCAAAAGCAGCTGGGCGCGTGACATCCTATTCACTCGCTGCGGTAATCTGAATGCACATTAAAAGCTATTCTCTCGAAAACGAAAAAAATCCCTGAGCCACGAATGGCTCAAGGAAAAAGCAAAGGATCTGATCATCTTGCCCCGGCGTCTTAGGGTGAGAGCCAGAGCAAGCAGCGTCAATGAAGTGAGCGACTTACGATCACACAACATCACAGGAACCAATTCTGGCGCCACGCGCCAAAGTTGTAAAATAAAAAAACACAGCGTTCCTATAAGCAGATTTGATTAACCAAGCCTGGGCAGAGGCAAAAGCAACGCTGAGTCAGCACGATCAATGTCAAGCACTCATTCTGGTTATGCTCCGCCCAAACCATTGCCCCCCCTCTAAACCGACTTCATTGACAACGCTTAATCCGCTGTCACACGAGCCAACAACCCTTCCATAGACTCCGACTCGAGCTTCAACCCCTCAATCAGTTCGTTCTCGCTTGCAAACCCTTCTGGCAGCAATAGACCAGCCATTGCAACAATAGTTCGGGTGACCGGCATCGGCACATTGGCGATCCGCCCCAATGCCAAGGTAAACTCGAGTCCGTACGGCACGTCTTCGCAAATATATCGGGTATCAACTTCAATAGGCCCGGGCGGCCCACCACGTTTTTCATGCAGCTCTTCTGCTATTTTCTCCAGACCTTCGGATCGAACACCGAAGGACTGTTGCAGTTTCTGACCTAGGCTTTTCACCTGCCAACCGAATGCAGCAGCCAGGCTCATCCGCTCAGCATCGAGCTGATCAATGATTTTTGATACATACGATGTCATATAATGATACTGAGGCCAACTTTCTTTTCGCTCAATCCTCGTCCAATTGAGGATTGCAAGCGGCGCATGAAAAACTGCATTGGTATTGCTAATCGTAGACAACAACGGATTCTCATCCACGACGAAGCTACTGCCGAACAAAATATTGCAAACATACAATGCATCTTCAATCTTGGAAGCTGGCAAGCATGAGACACCCAGTGATGGGCGGCGCACCATGATATTTACCTTGTCTTCCATTACACGCCGTGCAGTAAGCGCAGTTGAACCAAAGCTGGCGACCACAAGGTCTATTCCCAGGTCATTTGCACGTTCACGAAGATAGAGAGCCGACAGCGACCCCATGGAGCTGACGATCACCGTTTGACCACTTTTCAAGCTGGGGAGCGCGGCATCAATGGCATAGCGGTGCGCATTCATGGGCAAGCAGATAATCACTACATCTGCCTCTGAGACAACGTCCTTCACATTGCTTACATGATCAACGTTAACACTGCCTTCGAACACACCAATTGCTTGCAACTTCCTACGACCCGAAGAAGCCTCACCTGTAGATCGACCATTCCATACAGTGACTGCGTGCCCACGATTTGCAATCCATGCCGCGTAAGCAAGGCCGATACCACCTGCTCCGATAATACCAACTTTCAATTGCTTCATTTTCCAGACCCTGGGTAAAGCAGTGCCGCCCAGTGTTTATAGATAAACACCGAGAAGTCAGCACTGCGTTTCGTTGCTAAACTGGTCAGTTCGCCAAGCCTCTAAATCTGACTCAGCGCCACTCGCCCTCAGGCTCCATGTAGAAGTGGCCCTCGCCGGCTTGGTGATATACCCGTGCAGGAGGAACAAAATCATGAGGCTTGTAGGGCGTCCTCAAGTTACCGGCAGAAATGCGCTGTACTTGCTTGCGTGAAGGATCAGGGATGGGTACCGCATCAATCAAACGGCGCGTGTATGGGTGCTTTGGACTATTGAAGATCGCCGCCCGAGGCCCAATTTCGACCACTTCACCCATGTACATAACTGCAACACGGTGGCTGACACGCTCAACCACTGCCATGTCGTGGCTGATGAAGATGAAGCCCAAGCCAAGCTGCTGCTGCAACTCAAGCAGCAGATTCACAATCTGGACTTTGACCGACACATCCAGGGCTGAAACCGCCTCGTCGGCAACAATCGTTCCCGGCTTCAATGCCAAAGCCCGAGCGATGCACACACGTTGGCGCTGTCCGCCAGAAAATTCGTGCGGCAACCGCACGGCAGCATCAGGTGGCAACCCCACTTTCACCAGTAATTCAACGGCCACCTCTTCGCAGCGTTTGGCATCGTAGAGCCCATGTACGCGGAGCGGTTCGATGATTGCTTGCGCTACCGTTTGCCGTGGATTCAAGCTGGAGTACGGATCCTGGAAGACCATCTGGATCTTTCTTGCGCGCTCCATTGGTGTAATAGATCCCAGCTCTACCCCCTCCAATTTGACCGACCCATGCGTTGGGTCTAAGAGCCCGGTAATGAGTCGCCCTGTAGTCGATTTACCGCAACCGGACTCCCCCACAATCGCGAGCGTCTCGCCTTGGCTGAGATTGAAACTCACGTTCTCAACCGCATGCACGCGACCAGTGACACGCTTGAAAAAGCCAGACCGCACATCAAACCGGGTTGTCAGGCCAGACACCTCCAGTAGATAGGGCTTGGTGACCCGCACGCTGTCTTTCATCTCAGGCGCGGGGACATTGGTTCCTTTCGCGATGTCATAGATCGGGAACGGCTTAGGCGATGCTTCAGCTGCCATTGATCCGAGCTCGGGCACTGCAGACAATAATGCTTTGGTATACGGTTTCTGAGGCGCCGTAAAAATCTCCGAGGTAGACGCCGTTTCCACCAGGTCGCCGCGATACATGACCAGCGTACGATCCGCGATCTGTGCAACCACGCCCATATCATGCGTGATGAACACCACCGCCATGTGCTCTTGCGCCTGCAGCTCCTTGATCAACTCAAGGATTTGCGCCTGGATGGTCACATCAAGGGCTGTAGTCGGTTCGTCGGCGATCAAAACTGCAGGATTACAGGCCAACGCCATCGCGATCATGACGCGTTGGCGCATCCCGCCGGAGAACTGATGCGGGTAGTCGTCGTAACGCTCCTGTGCAGCGGGAATGCGAACCCGCTCCATAAGCTTCAGCGCTTCCTCCTTGGCCTGGATTGCATCAAGCCCCCGGTGCAACCGCACAGGCTCAGCAATCTGCTCACCGATGGTCATGACCGGATTCAGTGAAGTCATTGGCTCCTGGAAGATCATCGCAACCCGGTTTCCCCGGATATCGGCCATCTGCTGCTCAGGAAGATTCAGCAGTTCTTGCCCCTGCAGCCGAATGCTTCCAGTTACCTGGGAGGTATTGGGTGGGAGCAGTCCCAGGATGGACATCGCAGAAACACTTTTCCCCGAGCCCGACTCACCAACGATTGCCAGCGTCTCGCCTCGAGCCACACGGAAGCTGAGATCTTTGACAACCGGAGACCAGCCACCGCCTCGCCGGAATGCGACGTTGAGCCCCGTAACTTCGAGTACAGTCTCCTGGCACAACGGAAGCGATCCGTTTTTAGATGAAGTCTCGCTCATGACTGCTCCGGGCTTATCACGGTTCACCTGAACTGTATTTATTGTACTCATGAGCGCTCCGAACGGGTTTTGGGATCGTTTGCATCGCGCAGTGCATCGCCCAGCAGGCTCAGCGCGAGCACGGTCAGCAGAATTGCGAGGCTTGGGAACACCGTAAGCCACCACGCATCCAAAATGTTCTCAAAACCTTCCCTGATCATGCTTCCCCACGTTGGGGCGGGAGGTGGAACACCCAGTCCGATAAAGCTCAGCGACGCTTCTGTACGAATAGCCGTGGCCATCCACAGCGCACCGAGCACAAGCACTTCCGAAATCATGTTCGGCAAAATGTGCACCGTCATCAGTCGACCGGGGCCATACCCCAACGACCGACCAGCCTCGACAAAATCACGTTGTTTAAGGGCTATGGTCGGAGCCCGCGCAATCCGTACAAAAGGCGCGATCTCGGTGATGGCGATTGCAATGATGAGGTTTTCAAGACTCGCGCCGAGCATGGCGGCCACCATGAGCCCAAGCAGCAGCGTCGGAAACGACAACAGCACATCAACCAATCCAGTGATCAATCGATCTGTGATGCCCCCAACGTAGCCGGCGATCACACCAAGCGCGGAACCAACAACCATCGCGATCAGCACGGCGACAAAACCAACGAGCAACGACACACGAGTCCCGTAAATCAGGCGGGACAATACGTCTCGACCGTAGGTGTCCGTGCCGAGCCAAAACTCTGCAGACGGCGGCTCCAAACGATAAGCGATGTTCTGCTGCAATGGATCATGAGGCGCAATCAGAGGCGCGAACAATGCCACCAGAACGATCGCCACCAGCAGGCCAATCCCAATCCAGGAAAGGCGGTTCTGAAACAGTGCTTGCCAAAGTGTCGTGGGCTTGGCTACGAGTGGCGCAGTGAGACTAGTCATTTGATTTTCACCCGAGGATCAACCAACCCGTAAACGATGTCGGTGATGATGTTTACGACGATCACGCACAGTGCGAATACGACCATCAGCCCTTGGAGCAAGGTGTAATCCCGGGTATTCAAAGCCCCCAGAATCAGTTTCCCCAGGCCCGGACGGTTAAACACGATTTCGGTCAACACGGAGTTGCCGATGAGCGTCCCAAAATAGAGGCCCACAACCGTCACAATCGGGATAAGTGCGTTACGCAAGCCATGCCGCAACACCAAGCGCATAGGACGAACTCCTTTAGCTTTGGCTGTGCGGATGTAATCTTCCCCAAGCACGCTGATCATCGAGGAGCGCGTAACGCGCATCACATAGGCCGTCATGATCAACCCCAGGTTCAACGCAGGCAGCGTGAGAGCGTGGAGCTGGGAGAGAAATCCTCCGTCGACCAGGCTTCCGATTACAGGGAACCAACGGAAATGGATGGCGAAAACCAGCAGCATCAGCATGGCAGACACAAACGCGGGGAACGACAACCCAGTCAATGACAGAATGCGGCCAACGTAGTCTGGCCAGGCGTTGCGGCGCAGCGCCGCCCAAACCCCAAGCGGCAACCCGAACACAAGGCCAATCAGTACGGATGCAAACGTCAATTGGAGCGTCCACGGCAGCACCAGGGACACCTCCTGCAGCACTGTTCTGCCGCTGGTCATGGAGGCCCCAAAATTCCCCGAGAGCATGTCACCAAGGAAGTGGATGTACTGCATCGCGATTGGTTGATTTAGGCCCAACTGCTCGCGCATGGCCGCCAATGATTCGGCACTGGCCTGGTCACCGAGCATGACTGCAGCAGGATCACCAGGCACCAGGCGGACGAGTACAAAGACAGCAGTCAGCATGGCCAGCAAGGTTGGAATAGCGAGCATCAGTCGCTTAATCGCAAACTGAATCATGACAGCTCTCCATCGATCGTTAGCTCAGTCGTTGACACTGTCACGGTCGTGCTCAGCCGTTGGGCTACCACTGCAAGCGGTAAGCCTCCAAGCGGCGGCCTCATCAGGTGTTTCAAGCTGTGAATCATGGCAATTTCTCCTCCACATCAAGTGAGGCCAGTTCCCCAAGTGTTATTGGTTTAAGGGGTGGTCGGATCCGGTAGAAACCAACATCCTCAACTGCTTTTTGTTGCTCGGCTGCAACGATGTTCGCGATGGTGTAACCGCACTGTCGACCTTGGCAGGGCCCCATGCCGGCGCGGGTAAACGCCTTGAGCTGATTGACTCCTGGCTGGGCTATTGCGCAGGCCTTACGAATGTCGCCCGCCGTCAGCTCCTCACAGCGACAGACCACCGTCTCGTCGGATGGGGAGTAAATACTTGCGCGCGGTGGATACATCGAATCCAGCATTGGCCGCAGGCGTAACAGTGTCTGTAGACGACGGCTCAACGCATCCGTCTGTTGTGCAACGGCGTCTGCAGCCATACGACCGGCACGTTTAGCCATGCCGATTGCTGCCAGCTCACCCCTGACACACGCTGCCTTGGCCCCCCCGATTCCTGCACCATCACCCGCAACGAAAATGCCCGGTTGATCGGTCTCCCCCCACTCATCAAGGTCTGGAACTAAACACCTTTGCTGTTTACTCCAGCTGTGTTGGCAGCCAAGCGATTGGGTAATGTGAATTGAGGGAATCACCCCTTCGTGGGAGAGGAGGACGCTCGCCGGCACTGTGCAGAGCTCCCCGCTTTTAAGCTTGAATTGAAGCTGTTGAAGCTTGCCATCACCCAGGGCTCGCAGCTCTGTAACGCCTTTGATTCGGCGAGCTCCCGAGCGGCGGATCTCATGCAACCACGCAAGGCCCTTGCTGACTTCCTTGAACTCAGCAAGCATCGAGCTTGCCCAAGGAAGCGCGCGACGCCACCCACCTGGCGGGGTGGTGTCCAGCCAACCGGCGACCTTGCCACCCGCTCGAATGAGCTGTGCCATGTACAGCAGTGGTAACGGCCCGCTACCCACCACCCAGACGGGCTCTGCCGGGATCTGGCGAGACGTTTTAAGGAGGATCTGGGCGGCGCCGACGGTTAGGACACCGGGCAGAGTCCACCCTGGAAATGGGGCTGGACGCTCTTGTGCACCGGTGGCCAGGAGCACCTGCCCGGCGCTGACAGCTTCAGCTACACCATCGCGCTTGATGAACACAGTCCAGCCAGGCTCAATCTTCCACACTTGAGTATTAGGCTCGTACGTCGCACCGCACGCCCGAAAGCGTTGTACCAGCTCCGCGCCGACCTTGTATTCAGCCCCGAGAATTTCTCCCGCAGTGGTATGCGCGACAGTTTCAACAGCACGCCAAATCTGCCCGCCTGGTGCTGGCTGTTCGTCCACCACCAGCACCTGCAGGCCTTGCTCGCCAAGAACAATGGCTGCACTCATGCCGGCAGGGCCAGCACCGACAACAATCACATCAAACTTTCGGCTCACGACACTACACTCCGGCGGCCATACTGCCGCTCAACGCGCATTCCTTCTTTCACTGTCACCAAGCAAGTCTGGGTAGAAGCGTTCCCATCCACTACTGCAAGACAGTCGAAGCAAACGCCCATCATGCAATAGGGCGCGCGCGGGCTTCCTTTCACAGGGGAGGTGCGGTTGACTGCAGTGCTTTGTCTCAGCAACACCGCTGCTACCGTTTCACCTTGCTCAGCCATCACTGGAACGCCATCCACATAAATCGTGATCGTGACGGCGTGCAGTTCAGGAAGTTTTTTGAAGATCGAAACGTCCATAATGGAAAATCTCTAAATCAGCGGGAATTGATTTGGCGTCGAAGACTTTCGCGTACTCATTGGCGTGGAAGGACGCCAAGGTCACGCCTGAGTGACAGGTGGCGATCTCTGCCCCTGGGTGAGTCAATGAGCGCGCATACACAGGATTTCCATCCGGCGTCATGATCCGCAGACAAGACCATTGGCGAACCAACTTGGCTTGTGCAAGCTCAGGCAAAATCTTCAAAGCCTTGCGCGTTATTCGCGCAGCGCCCTCGGTAGTTGTTGCCAGGTCAAAACCAACTTCCTCCTGCGTAACGCCGATCATCACCGTACCTTCCGCCGTTTGGCGCAATCCACTAGCGGGGATCGGGAGTAGCGGTGCAAGGCGCTCAGTGACCAGCAGTTGGCCGCGCTGCGGGCGAATAGGCACGTTCAGGCCCACCATTGGCCCAAGCGCAGCGCACCCCAGTCCAGCCGCCACTACGATTCGCTCGCACTGGACACGGTAGTCCCCTGCATGAACTTCAAAGCCCCCACCAGAAAGGCGTCGAATGTGGGTGACTGGGCGATTGCTCTGCAGCTGCCCGCCACGTCCCATAAAGGCTTTATGCATGGCGGCAAGCAACCGAAGCGGGTTCGCATGCCCATCGAATTCGCCAAAGCTCGCACCAACAACAGCCTTGCCAAGCTTCATGGTTGGGAATCGACGCAGCAGTTCAGCTCGATCCAGCATATGGGCTGAAGGGGCGAGTTCTGGCGTTTGCCTGTTCCAGCCATCCATTGCCTTAGCTCGAGCCTCAAACTCGTCATCACTCAGACAGAAGTTCAAGCCACCCTTCTGCTCGTAGTCCAGCGAGATTCCGCTTTCTTCTTCAAGCTGCGATGCAAATGCTGGCCATGTTTTGGCCGCGTTGAGCGACAGCCGCTGGTAGTCAGGGTCTCGCATCCCCTTGCCATGAGCCCACACCAGACCAAAATTGGCCTTGGCCGCGCGGTAATCGGTATCAGCTCCATCCAGCATCAAAATACGCCGCTTACCACCTGCGAGGCCGTAGCCGATAGCGGCACCTACCATGCCTCCGCCAACGATGATCACATCAAATTGCGGAGTCATTTACTGGCCACCACGCTTCACAGTAGTGAGTTCGGTCACTGGGGGCTGCAGATTCAAAGCGCCTTGCAGAACGTATCCATAATCCACGCTGGCAGCTTTCGCCCAGACCTGCTTAAGACCAAACAAAGGGATTGCGCAAACGTCGTCGTGAATCTGAACCTGCGCTTTCTTCCACAAATCGAGCTGAGTCTGAGGATCCGCCTCTACCCGGGCTTTGCGAATGGCATCATCAGCTACAGTGCAGTGCCCGAAGTTCGACATCGCGGCAGGCGCGCCGATGGCAGACGCCGAATCATAAAACTCAGTGAGCCAGTAGTCCGCGCCTGGGTACCTGGCGGCACCGTAAAACACGATTGCGCTTTGATCCTGACGGCTTTTGGCTTGGTAAGTCGCATGATCCACGACCTCCATCTCCAGGTTAATGCCCGCCTTGGCCAACTGCGCCTGAATGATTTCCATAATTGGCAGTTGCGGTGCCGCGTTCGAAACCACTGCTTTGAGCTTCAACCCATTGGGATAGCCAGCGCTGGCCAGAAGGGCTTTCGCGTGCGCAGGATCGTAGGCGTATGGGCCGGCGCTGCAATCGAGCCCTTGGTAACCATTAGGTACAACGGAGCATCCGCCATCAGCGACATCTTTACCGGCATAGCGAATGATTTCATCGATATTGACCGACGCCGCAATAGCTTGACGAACCTTGATATCATCTAACGGCTTGATATTCCGGTTAAGGAAGAGGGTACGAAATTCCGCAGGCTCGAAAACGTCCACGGTCACACCACGCGCCCTGCTTCTCTCTACCCAGCGCTGCTCACGCTTACCCAGCATCAGATCAAGCTCATCGGATGCAAACGCCAACTCACGAGCACTGTCGGAAGGAATCATCCGATACACAATTGCGCCAAGCTTCGGCTTGCCGCGAAAGTACTGATCGTTAGCCACCAATTTTACATACTGCTGGGTGATATGCTCACCAAAGGCGAACGGCCCAGTTCCGATCGGCGCTTGGCCATAGCGCTCGCCCAGCTTCTCGACCGCCGCCTTACTGACAATCTGGCCGCCGTGGTAGTTTGAAACTCGGCCAAGGAACGCGGTATCCGGGTACTTAAGAGTTACCTTAACCGTGTAGTCGTCCAAAGCCTCGACTTTGTCTATGACAGTGAAGTTCGCTGAAAAACTGGAGCGCTTCGGGTCTGATGCCCTTTCAAGGGAATAAACCACGTCGCTAGCCTTGAGCTCGCCATAACCACCGTGGAACATCACCCCTTTTCGCAGGAAGAACGTCCAAACCTTCTTATCGTCAGAACTTTCCCAGCGCTCGGCAAGGTCGGCCTCCAAGGCAGCAGGATCCGAACTACCTGGCGGGAAGCGCACCAAAGCATTGAACATCTCGGCGACGATACCCTTATCACCGATCAGCGAGGCGCGATGAGGGTCAAGACTGGTGATATCAGCAATACCTGGGCTGACCGAGATGGTTGCCCGTACGTCATCTTGGGCCAGTGCCAAAGGGCTGACCCCTGACAGCGTTATCAACGCGGCAACAGCGCTCGTTCGGAGGGCCAAACCTAATGATTTCATTTTCACGACTCCGGAAGTAATGATGCTGATTTCAACCAGTCAGATCGCTCAGCGTGGCTAGGTCGGAGGGGCATGGTTCGGCCCCTTCACCTGTATGTTTTTTAGCAATGGGTGGGCCAGCCGATCATATCTACATGATTTTATTGGTTTTTTATTTTTATAGTTGCTTACTCCATAGCCACAAAAACATCAAACAATGTCTTTTTCATATGGAAGATGAGAACTCTTCCATTCAAATGCACCGCGCGTGGACGTAACAGGGCATGAAGCGCTCCAAAATGAAACGTCGTCACTCAAACCGCTACCTTCCGTAACATTTGGGAAGTAGAATCCTATTTGACGTAAACGCAAATACGACGCAGTAGCACTAATTGACAACTACCCTCCCGTGACTGCGCACTGACCTGCCCTGCGCGCCCACCCGATCAGTTCATGAGGGACTCTTTCCGATTCCCACCAAACGATGCGCGCCTCGAAACAAGCTTGCCGAGTGGTAGATGGTAAGGAATGTTTCTTTAGAATAGATGAGATAGCTGCTTAGACCCGCTGCAACTGGCCTCGAAAAGCTTTTGATAAGTGCAAGTCGCTACCGTAAGCTAAAAGCTCATGTCTTTATGCTATCGATTGGTGGTGTGCTATGGAGAACAGGATCACTCTTCGTCACCTTGAAGCGTTTCGGGCGATCATGGTGCGAAAATCGGTTACTGGCGCGGCAGAAATGCTTGAGGTGACTCAGCCGGTGGTCACGAGGTTGATTGCCGATCTAGAAGAGCGGATAGCCCTTACTCTCTTCACAAGAACTAAAGGGCGACTGATACCGACGCCTGAAGCGGCTCTGCTCGTCAAAGATGTCGAGCAATCATTGCTAAGCATCGAGCGCATCGCTAATGCGGCTACTAACATAAAGTCTTTAAAAATGGGACGGCTGGAAATAGCTGCGGCGCCAAGCATGGCGCTCTCGTTTCTGCCGCGCGCGATTCATAGCTTCACGGTGGCCCACCCCGAAGCGCTTGTCTCAATGCGTATGCACAGTTCTCCCACAGTTCTGGACATGGTGCAAAGGGATCAATGCGACCTGGGGTTCGCCATGTTTCCGGCACGCTCAACTAAATCGGGAAACAGTGAGACGCTGGTATCCGCAAAAATGGTGGCGGCTGTGCCAAAAAATCACAGTCTTGCGACGAAAAGAGTCTTACGACCAGAGCATTTTGAAGGCGAACGATTCATCTCCATGATGCCACTTATGGAATCCCGGATGAGGATCGACTCCTTGATGCTGTCTCATGGCGTGAAACGGCATATAAACTGTGAAACACAAACCTCTGCTGCAGTCCTGCAGCTGGTTGAAGCAGGCGTCGGCATTTCTATTATCGACCCGCTAACGGCCTGTGGTTATACAGGCAATGGCGTAAAATTTATAAATTTCGAGCCTGCCATCAGGAATGTTTACTCCATAGTAATCTCTCAGAGAAACTCATCCACTCTTATACTAAAACCGTTCATTGACCATGCAAAAAAAGAGATTTTAAACATGCTCCCCGCTCACTTGCTAATCCGAAGTTAATAAGCTTTTCTAGCGCCTCTCTCTATTTTCCAAGCGCGTTAGAAAGTCGAACTTCAACGAGATCAATCAAAATAAGCTGCACCAACTAAAAAACTGAGCGGACATTGCAGTCACGCTCAGTCAATATCTCTAAAGAGATGCCATTGAGCCTCGTCGCCCCCCCCTCCTAACCATGTTGATTGCTCGAAATGCAGGAGTCGAAGACGCTATGTGGCTCAGTAGGATGCTCCTGCCCTAGCGGTGGGCTTAAAACCGCTGATACGGCTGGAAGGCAGCTTCAGAATCACCAGGGCCGACACGACAGCAGCAGGAATGAGCAAGAACGCTGGGGATGCCGCAACTTTTGTTACAGAGATCAACCACGTCGAGATCATCGGTGCGAAACCGCCAAAGCAACATACTGCCAACGTGTATCCCACGGTCATCCAGGTGTTGCGCAGGCGAGTCGGGAAAATCTCACAGATAGTTGCTGGCCCTGGGCCTGAGTACATTGCAAACAGTGCGCTCAAGCAACATTGCAGCATGACAACCTGATGGAAGCTTGCACCACCAGACATCATGTTCAGAATCGGGTAAGCCAGTGTAGCTGTACCGACGCAACCCAGGAGGAGCAGCGGCTTGCGCCCGAATCGGTCGGACAGAGCGCCCGCAACCGGAATCAGCATGATCTGAAGGAGCAGTGCAATGTTGCTAGAGATCAGTGCTTCAGTCCTGGTGAGACCTGCGTGACTCTGCGTGTAGGTTACCATGTACGCAGAAACCAGATAGGATAGAGTCGTCCAGAAAATGGTGAAGCCAAATGCTTGCAAGCCAAGTACATAGGGCTTGGTTTCGGTCGGATTTACCACTTCCGTTTTACTATTGACGTACTCAGGGGTCTCTTCGGCATGAGCCCTCAGGAACAGACTGAAAGCAAAGATCGCCAAACCGCCAGCGATGAATGGAACTCGCCATCCCCAGTCCAAGAGGTCTTCAGCAGGGATCAGCAAAAGAGCCGAGGCCACCAGGGATGCCAGCAGCGCCCCTCCAGAAGAGCTGACGCTCTGGAAGCTTCCAAAAAACCCTTTTCGACCTGCCGGAGACCACTCTACGATGTAGGAGGCAGATGTACCCCATTCGCCACCTGCGGCGAACCCTTGAAGGCATCTCAACACCACCAACAAAATCGGCGCACCAACACCAATAGTTTCATAAGTCGGAATCAAACCAATACCAATACTGCCGATGGCCATGCAAATAATCGTCAGCAACATCGCGGGCTTGCGCCCTCTCCTATCACCAATTCGACCAATTACGAAGCTACCAAGCGGCCTAGCGATGAAGCCGGCGCCGTAAGCCGCAAACGTCTGCAGCAAGGATGTTGTTTCATCTACGTTTGGAAAGAACAACTTAGCAATGGTCGTAGCAAAAAATGCATAGACTGCAAAATCGTAAACTTCCAACAAGTTTCCACTTCCAGAAGTGGCCACGGCGAACCAGGTTTTTCTGGTAGATATTGTTTTAGTCATGATTTTTCTTCTATCGAGTGATGGCACCGCACGTAATTTCACCGTACGGGGCATTGATTCGTTTTTATTTTCCATCCCGCATAGCAAGGTTTGAAGCGCGAATCAAATCCGGCTACGCATCTGCTTCTACAATCGCTGTCGCACCCGACAAGTCGCCGAGCTTTTCCCCTTCTCTGATCCGTCGGCAGTTCTCTACACCTCGAACCTGTTTAGCCAATGCCGTTTGCACAACGTCATCAACTTCTGAAGGGCTCAAGACAAGGACTCCGTTCTCATCGCAGATCACGATGTCGCCGGGACATACAGCCACACCACCACAGGAGACAGGCATGTTCAACTTGCCGCCCAAGCCATAGATTCGAGTTGTGATCGGAGACACGCCGCGACTCCAGACCGGGAAATCATGCTCTTGAATTTCATGTGGGTCGGTACACATGCCGTCAATGACTGCGGCGCTTGCACCAGCAGTCACAGCTGCCTGCGTGACCCCTCCTCCCCAGCAAGCATGCTTGCGATCACCCAAACGATCGATCACCACAATGTGACCCGGCTTGATCAAGCTGGTGGCGTAGTGCAACAACGTAGAATCTTGAGCAGGAAGTGCCAAAGTGACCGCCGTACCCACGACGCGCTTACTATTACCCAGCGCTTGAATTTCGCCATCCATGAATCCCCAGTGACGAAGATGACCAACGGTAGCGGTCTCGACCTCAAGTAGAATTTTTTCCAGCTCAGGGCTGATTGGATCCGGCATATCGCCTATGAGGAACTTTTTCATTTTTAAAGTACCTTGTGGGAGGCAAGTGGAATTTGCTTGCGAACTGCTGCAATGCGCTCAGGTTCGATATTTGCAGTCACATAGCCCACGCCATCGGACGCTTTGGCGATGATATGCCCCCAAGGATCGCAGACAAGTGAGTGGCCGTAGGAGTAGCGAGTCTCACCCGACTGTTCAAATGGGCCCGTTTGACCTGGAGCCAGGAAGTAGCACTGTGTTTCAATTGCCCGTGCGCGACAGAGCACATCCCAGTGGTCTTTGCCCGTTTGAAGCGTGAATGCTGCTGGTAGCACGATGACGTCAGCACCCAATGCAACAAGCTTTTGGAAAAGCTCTGGGAAGCGGATGTCATAGCAAATGGCAAAGCCATACTTCAGACCGTCAATATCGACTACCGTCACCTCGGTACCTGGCGCTACTGCGCTGGACTCGCCATAGCGCATACCGTCCGGGGTTACGATATCGAACAGGTGGATCTTGCGGTAACGACCCAACTCATTACCTTTGGGATCAAAGACGACGGAGGTGTTGTAAACGCGGCTGCCGTCTGGAGTGCTTTCGTAGAAGCTACCGGTGTGAACGTAGACGTTGCAGTCCTGCGCTAGCTTTCTGCACATCTCATATGCCGGCCCACCAGTGTGAGGCTCACCAGCTGCGATCTTTTGCTCAGGCGTACCGCCAGCCCAATCAAAGTGCTCAGGGAAGACAACCAGACGTGAACCGTCGCGATCAATTGCCTCTCGCGCAAGACGATCAGCTTCGGCCAAGTTAAACGCTTTATCCTGTACCGAATTCACCTGAATAAGAGAAACTTTCACAATCAACCCTCACTATTTGCTTAACACTTGAGGCAGGCGCCTCAGGAACAGTCACCCGACACACTTTCCGAATATAGTTGCGTCAGATATTGAACTAGCGCATGCGCCGCCCTGTTTGGATGCACAGACGATGAGGTGATAACCCCAATCTTAAGTTCCAGCGACTTTTCCAACTCAAAGGATTGAAGCTGACTGTCAGCCCGCTCCATTAAGCTGAAACTACTTACAAAAGTAACTCCGAGGCCGCCTCTGACCAACTCAATAGCCGTGCCGGCTCCACCGACTTCGATCGTATAATTAGGCGTCACTCCAGCCTCATGGAACCATTGATCGACCATTGGCCGTATGAGTCCATTTGATTTGAGCCCTACCAAGGGGACTCCCGCCAGCTGCGCAGCGGTAACTGTCGAGGCTTGCGAAATTTGAGCAGTGGGTGACGCCACACAAATAATTGGGCTGCTAAACAACGTCGAGCTTTGGTCTTCGAGACCACTCGAGATCGACAGTATGCCGAGATCTGCCTGACCTGAATTGACTCGATGGGTAATGAGCGCTCGATGCTCAACGTCCAAGTCAATTTTTATGCCTGGATGCAACGCTGCAAATTTTCCAATACCGTTCACAATCCGCCCAGCGGACAATGCTTGGGTAATGAGGATACGCAACTCAGCGTTGCCATAATTCGCGATTTTATAGGCTACTGCCTCTACGGACTCGAGCCCTTGATAGAGCCGGTCAACCTCGGCTAGTAACTGGATTGCCTCTGGCGTTGCACTAAGCTTTCCTCCTTGCCTGCTAAAAAGGGGAAAACCAACGGCAGTTTCGAGACCAGAAATCATATAGCTGATCGCAGGCTGGGTCACGGCCATAGCCGCACTAGCACGTACCATGCTGCCCTCCCGCATGACCGTCCTAAACGCTTCGATCTGCCTTAATTTAATAGGCATATGTACTCCCTATCGCAGACGGTTTTGTTTGATATCCGTCGCGCTCAGTAAATACCCTAACCATCTGGCAGATTTAGCCTGGTACAACCAGGCTAGACCTTACAGAGCGCATCCTCAGCGGTTGCCTACGTTGCGTCCTGCAGTGCTGACTCAGCCCCTTGCATCCATTGGTGGGGCAGATCCGATGGGGCTGACTGCCCTTGATGAATGCTGTAGGTTCAGTTTGTGGCACCTAGACCATCATAGATAATCAAAAAATCGCACCACCCTATAATTTTTCCTTATACGCCACTCCAGCGCAGCGCCAGCATCGTCACTGAACACATGAATTCAGCATGCTATTTACTGGCACGGCAACGAACGAAATCACTGATCAAAACAACTAAGATCGATGACTTCGAACGCCACCCAGACATACCTAGCCGGCTTTACCAGAGCGCATAAGTATAGTTAACGAACAGCCGAACTTGATCCTGATCCTTTAATGTCGAGGCCGGTAGCTCTGTCCTAAAGATACCCTTACGGAGGGTAAAGCCAAGGCCTTTGAATGTTCCAGACTGCACAACATAATCTAGACGGTAGTCACTTTCCCATTCACTGTATCTACCTGTCGTCGTATTACCCGTACCGCGAATATCTTTACCACTTACATATGTCCAACCCGCCTTTAGACCCGGAACACCCAAGGCTGCGAAATCGTAGCTATAAATACCAAAGGTTGAATTTTCGCCCGCACGAATGAAGCTGTTCACCATAACGTCAGTGTAGAGGTACAGCGACTGAACGCCCCCCTCACCCTCTGGTCGACCTCGACCGTCGACCACATTGCTGCTGTTGACAGTTGCAAAGCCAGATTTATCACTGACTTGTTGATGCCCCAAGGTCAGCGCGTGACCTCCATCTTTGTAGGTGAAGGCCAGCGACCAAGTTTTATTGTCGATCTTCCCATTTTCGTTATAGCCGGTGCGCATGGCATAACGGCTATCCGTGCCGTTCTTACCGTCAGAATCGCTCTTAAAGTACCTTAAGTCGGTTGTCAACGATCGACCAACACCAACATCAAGCGAATGAATGAGTCCGAAGAAGTTTTGGTTGTAGTAATCTTCTAGCTGGGCATGGTAGTACTGCAGCTTTAAGTTTTTTCTGACGTTCCAATCACCTCCAGCAAACGTGAAACCATCACTACCCTTGCTCCCTCCGCCAGCGATTCCTGCCCAGTTGCTAGATGCTCGACCAATAGCACGATTCAAGAATCCGCCGGTCAGAGTGATGTTGTCGAACTCATTAGACGTCACTGCAGCCCCTTGGAAGTTTGCAGGCAACAGGCGACCGTCGTTTGAAATGAGCACAGGAAGATTGAAGGCCAGCGCATTACCAGCCTTTACTTCAGTCTTCGAGTATTTGAAGCGAGCGTTTCCTCCGATTCTAGACCAGTTATCGACAGGAGAACCGTCAGTCTTTACTGGGGAAACAGTATTTACCGTGGAGGCATCATGTGGTGAACTGCCACCGCTTAAGTTGAACCCTGCAAGCGCCTGCAAATCTACCCCCAGCCCTACCGCTCCCTGGGTGTACCCAGACTGGAAGTCAAGCCTTAACCCCGTCAATGTTTGCCGTTGATCCACGCCACCGGTACTCCTTTGATCCCCATCGTAGTACAAGGTGCGAGAACTGATGGACGCCTTACTATCGTCAAGGAAACCTACTGCGTAGCCTTGTTGGGCCAGGGTGCCGCATGCAAAAGCAGCCAGTATTCTTTTTACTTTTGTCACCACCGCCACTCCGTCTCTATAAACTCTGCTTATTCTTGATTGGCATTTTTTATATGTTTCGTTTGGCGCACAAATAAACCCCACCCACATACAATGGATTTCAATTTCCCTATTGAGCATCTGATACGCACACAACAAAATAGCAAGAACGGTGCCAGCAAAGTGCTAAGCCCTTTGTTTACGGGCCTATTAAATCTTCATTTACTCCCAACTATTGCCTATACACATAGGCTAATGCTGTAAAGCTATACTTTCATCAAAGGCAACGTAGACATCCGTATCATCACGCACTATCCCGAAGCGTGGTGCGCCATTGTGGTGAGTAGGAGTGTTACCTAGCCGCCTGTACGTAACGACTCAGGATTGATTCAGTGCAGGTATCTTGAGCACATTTGGAAAGGCAAGCCCAAGATGTAAACTCTTAGAGCGCAATCGAGTAAACAGAGTGGCCCACACGAAAAAGGCAGCCCCTAGGACATTCGGCGATGACTCAGGAGTGGGAAGGAAACGGAAATTGACTCGCTGTGCGGGAGCCTTAGGCGAACGACGGTCGAGGTGCACTGTGTGCACCCTGTCATCAGTTGAAGGTTAGTCAGGAAAGAGGTTGGCGCTTTTTAAATGAGGTGAGTTATTAACACCCAGAGCGAAACTTAATTATTGAGGCCTGAACACATATAATTGGCTACTCACAAAGTGATTAGCCAATTACAAGTCTTATGATAGAAGGCGAAGCCCCCCCCCGAAACTTGACCCGGCATAGGTACAACTCGAGAAAAACCAGGCCAAATCAGGGCTAAGGAACTCGCAACCTTAATTCGCCGGTTACACCGGGCGCTCACCTGCAGTGGTAGTGCGGTGCATAATGCGAATGTGCTCGGGGCTGAACGAGTCGCGACGATGCATGGTGCAGCGATTGTCCCACATAACCATGTCACCAAGACGCCACTTCTGCACAAACACCTCACCTTTCAAAGTGTGCTGCCACAACTGGGCAACGAGATCGTTGCTTTCATCCATTGGCAAACCTACGATCCAGGAGTCTTGCTCTCGCACACCCTTTGCCCCCAAGAACAGAGCTTGCCGGCCACTGTCTCCATGCACCCGCACGAGCGGGTGAACAATCCCCGGCCATTCACGGATATCGTCCGATTTGGGCAGCTGTCTGTTCAGACGCAGATCGCCCGCCGAGTCATAGACGCTCTGGAAGAAAATCTGCCGGCCTTTGACTGCATCGAGCAAATAGGAAGGCAGGGTCTCGTAGGCCTGATACATCGATACCCAATAGGTGTCACCGCCAGCAGGCGGAAGTGCAATGGCCCGCAGCAACGCGCCTGCAGGTGGACGCTCGTAAAACCACGTATCGGTGTGCCAGGTCGCTTCGCTGTTACCCAGAGCACCTGAGGGCTTACCATCTTTTGTGGTGTTGGCGATGACCAGAATCTCTTTTTGCGTCGGATGAGCGCCCTCTTGCAGCTGCTTCGGGTGAATAACCGCTTCGCCGAAGTGGTGGGAAAATTTGATGTGCTGCTCATCGGTGATGTCGATATCACGGAAACGGACAATCCCGTACTGGAGCCAGATCTTGCGCACTTCGGCGATATCTTGAGCATCGTAGTCGTTGAAGTCGAACCCTACGATGTCCGCACAAACGCTACTGCCGTTTGGACTAGTCGTGATCTTGTTCTTGGTCAGCATGCTCTTTTTCCTCACGAGCTGAAGGTTAGGATCGAGCCCCTAAGCTATCGTCCCGATCAGACAGGCATCCAATAATAATAATCAACCATTAATCATAAATTTCTATCAATCACCTGCGCGATTGAAACAGCAGGCCCGGTGGGACACAGATCGCTGCCTAGCACCATCACTCATCCAATGAAGTGATCAATCAATTTGACATTCATCCGCTTTGTCTATAAATCAAGAGCAGCCACCTTGGGAGCAGACAATGGATCTACGGCAAATCAAGACCTTCCTGGCCGTCGCGGAAGAATTGCATTTTGGCCGAGCGGCCATCCGGCTGCAGATCGCCCAACCAGCCGTGACGGCTCAAATTCAAGCGCTTGAGAAGCAGCTAGGTGTTCCACTACTCACACGGTCAACCCGACGCGTGCAATTGACAGAAGCCGGGATACTTTTCAATTCACGGTGCATCGACATTTTGCGTGACATCGACCGCACCTGCCTTGCTACCCAAGCAGTCGCAGGTAAGGACATCAGTCAGATCACTATCGGTACCATTTATCCTGCAACGTTCGGTGTGCTCCCCGATTTCATTGCGAGAATCAATCAACGCTTCCCGGATGCTCGAATCCATATTCACAACGGCAACACGGTGGGCATCGTCAGAGAGATAGAGCGTGGCAACATAAATCTCGGGTTCATTCGTCCGGTCGAAAACATTGGTTCTCTACGCTGGCAGTCCATCCATCGTGAAAAATACTTGCTAGCAATCGCACGGAAAAACCCACTGAGCGCTAAGAGCTCCATCACACCGGACGATTTGCGAAAGCAGAAAATTATCGCGTTCTCAAGGGCGTACAAATCCGAGACCGATGAGAATTTCCCTGAGGAATTCAAGAAGTACGACCTGAATCAACGAGTGATTTACAGCTGTAACGACACCCAAGCGATGCTGGCCATGATTACCGCTGGGATTGGTGTAGGGTTCGTTCCCGAATGGGTTAAATCCATTCCCGGGCAAAACTTTGAGCTGCGCGAGGTTGAGGGGCTCGAGCGATACATTGGGCTGGGCCTGGCGTGGAGCGTCGATGATCCAACCGTCAATAGGGACAGCATTATTGAGCTATGCCGATCGCTTATCGACAGCGAAGCATGAGAATCAAGCCTGAAGGTTTCTTCTTAATACCGTAGGCCTGAAGTTATCGTGTAGCTCGGTTTTTTTCCGACTGGCCCGCTATGTCATGGGCAATGACCGTACTGCAAAGCAGTGAGAGGTCATGAACGCATAGCGTGCAGCCCATATTAGCGCCGCAGCTCCGCTCAAGTCTCGACGTTGACAGCGCAGATCAGTCCCGCCTAACCAGTAACATCGCCGCCATTCTTTTCAACTGCCCTCTGACATACCAGGTTGGATCTGCCGAGGGGTCTGCCTCCAGCTTGATGAAGCAGTCCAGCAGTACCTGTAGTTCTTCACTGAGGCGCCCCAGCCCTTCATCGCTCAGTCCCACCTCACCTGCCGATTGAGACACAAGGCGCTGCAGCTGCACCTGTTGATGCTGACGAATCTCCGAGATCGATGATGCTTGAGCATCACTCAAATGACGTAGCTCCGCCCTCGCCAGCTTGGCCAGATTTCGGCTTTCAGAAACGTATGCAGATACCTTTTCCCAGAGATGAGCATTCATTTGTACTGGGCCGGTGCATTTGCTTAACGCCCTGCTTTTCAAGATCTGGAGGAGATTGAGTTCGTAGTCACTGATCAACTCAAACAACAGCGCCTGCTTGCTTTCAATGTGGTTGTAGAGCGAGCCAACCTGGATGCCTACTGCGGCAGCGAGGCTCCGCATGCCCATTCCCTTGTAGCCAGCCTGGCTAAACAGATCTCCGGCAACCGTGCGAATCTGATCGAACATCACTGATTTCTCAGCTACTGCAGCACCCATGAAATAGCTCCTAGCATCCATTGCCGCAGAGTCAGTGAACACCTTTCCCTGAGGCCTATTTCAACACTCGCACGAGCGCGAGTCTCTTTTCCTTGGCGGCATCCAACCCCTGGATACCACCACTAGCGGCGTTCTCGAACCCGCTGCAGCACGCGTGTGCGAAAGCATCAACCACTGGATCAATCCTCCTGCAGCATTGGGGTTCGCTTTCCGTTCTTCTAAACCAGCTTTACAGCGATTTTCGATTGATGCCTGGTTGCATCTGTAAACTCTGGGGCGGCCCATTTCTCAAGCAACGCTTGCAAGCGCGTACGAGTGCTCGACAGGTAGCGATCCTTCACCAAACCGTACCCTCGAACCGAATCTGGCAGCTCAGCCAGCGCCACCGCCAGTTCGTGGTTGCTCAACGCCAAACCTTTTTCCAGGGTATCCAGCACGTCTTCATACTCCCGTTGCCAGGCAAGCTCTACCTTACGCTCATGGGTTCGAGCAAAAGGATCGAGCCAGGTATTGCGAACCCGGCGCACCTTCGCGAGAAGCTTGAATGCACTCAATACCCAAGGGCCATATCCCGTCTTCTTACCACCACTGAATAGCGGAGGTGCCAAGTGGAATTGAAGCTTGAAGTCACCCTCGAACTCTGAGGCTATCTTGCTTAGAAATTCAGGACGGGTGTAGAGCCTTGCCACCTCATATTCATCCTTGATCGCGAGCACCTTGAAGTAGTTACGCGCAACTGCCTCCGTCAGCCTGCCCACAGTCCCGAAAAGCTGATGCTCCCTGTCTTTGATTCGCAAAATGCGCTGATGATAACGCTCGGCATAGCTGGCATCGTGGTACTGCGTGAGGAACGACATTCGACGTTCAATCAGCTCATCAAGCGATTGAGAGAGGTCAGCTCCAGCGTTTTGCTGGCGAGCGGCTCGCTCATTGACTTTGAGTAGATCAACCGCAGCGCGTCGCCCCCACATGAACGCAGCCTTGTTTGAGCCCACCGCCGTACCATTGAGCTCAACCGCCTGCATTAGCGCCTGGTGACCGACGGGTAGCCAGCCTTTTTGGCAGGCGTAGCCCAGCATGAACATGTTTGTTGCAATCGAGTCGCCCATCAATGCCGTTGCAAGGCGGCTGCCTTCGATGAACTCTGCATGGTCGGCACCTACGGCTTCGTTGATTTGATCCTTGAGCTGATCAGCACAAAAATCCGGCTCCGGATGGCGCTGCAGATCTCCTGTTTCGGCCTGAGCCGCATACGTGCGAACGAATGCGCTCGTGATGCTCTCCTCAAGGTTGACCAGGGCATGAGTGACGCTCTGCCGCAGCTTTACCAGTGTCTCGCTGTTCGCGCTCACAACAAGGTCACAACCAAGCAGCAATTTGGCCTCACCCTCAGCAATACGGGGCGCATTTAAATCGCTTTGGTCAGCCGCGATGCGGATATGCGACCAGACCGCCCCACCTTTTTGGGCCATGCCAGCCATGTCGAGATTAAGAACGCCTTTGCCCTCAATGAACGCAGCCATACCCAGCAGCGCACCGATGGTCACCACCCCAGTGCCGCCGACGCCGGTCACCAGAATGTCGTAGGGCTCTTTTACAGATGCGACCTGGGGATCAGGGAGAAGCCAGACATCGCTCTTCGCATCCTGCAGCGCTGCTGGTTTTTTCAGCTTGCCGCCTTCAACGGTGACGAAACTGGGGCAGAAGCCATCCAGGCAGGTGAAGTCCTTATTGCAAGAAGACTGATCGATCTTTCTCTTGTTACCGAACTCGGTCACCAGGTTGGTCACGGACATGCAGTTCGACTTACTGGAACAATCGCCGCACCCTTCGCATACCGCGTCATTGATAACCACACGACGCGCCGGATCAGGAAATTGCCCTCGCTTGCGACGACGACGCTTCTCTGCAGCACAGGTCTGGTCGTAAATAATCGCTGAAACGCCACCGTACTCTCTCAACTCGCGTTGGAGCTCATCCATTTTTTTGCGATGGTGTACTGGCACACCTGGAGCCAAATCATGGATTTCCTCATATCGCTCAAGATCATCGGTCACGACCATCACGCGACCAACGCCTTCAGCGACTAGCTGCTGACTGATCTGCGAGACTGTCAGCGTGCCGTCGACAGGCTGCCCACCTGTCATGGCAACCGCGTCGTTGTAGAGAATCTTGTAGGTGATAGAAACCTTCGCAGCCACTGCGGCGCGGATGGCCAGAATTCCAGAATGGAAGTAGGTGCCATCACCCAGGTTGGCGAACACATGGGGAGTGCTCGTGAAGGGTGCCTGGCCGATCCAGGTTACGCCCTCCCCGCCCATCTGACTGAAGGTCGCAGTTTGTGGGTAAATCCATTTCGCCATGTAGTGGCAGCCGATACCGGCAAGGGCGCGGCTATTTTCGGGCACCTTGGTCGAGGTGTTGTGAGGGCAGCCTGAGCAGAAATGGGGAACACGCTCCACCAATGTGGAAAGCTCGGCTTTCGCTGCTGCCTGCCCATCCAAGACTGCCAGACAAACGCGCAGCTCTGCACTTGGCACGTGGCCAAGAATGCGTTTGGCAATTGCCCTGGCGATCATCGCGGGAGTCAATTCACCGATAGCTGGCAGCAGCCAATCCGAATGAGGAAGCGTCCACTCGCCTTTGTCCGCAAACTTGCCGACGATCCGTGGACGGACGTCTTCACGCCAGTTGTACAGCTCCTCCTTGAGCTGATACTCGATGAGGTGCCGCTTCTCTTCGACGACAATAATTTCCTCGAGACCCTCGGCAAACTGGCGAACCCCCGCTGCGTCCAACGGCCAAACCAGGCCTACTTTGTAAACGCGCAGACCAAGTTCTTCAGCTCGCGCCTCATTGATGCCGAGAAGCTTGAGTGCCTGACAGACATCGAGGTAAGACTTACCCGACGTGATGATCCCGATTTTGGCCTTGGAGGAGTCAACGGCAAGCTGGTCAAGCCGGTTCTCCCTTGCATAAGCGACGGCAGCATACAGCTTGTGCTCGAACAGCCGCTTCTCTTGGGCCAAGGGCGGATCAGGCCAACGAGTATTCAACCCCCCAGGTGGCAGCGGGAAGTCCGGCAGTATGGTTTGAACACGGTCATGGCTGACGTCGACAATCGCGCCGCTTTCTACGGTGTCTGCAACTGCCTTGAGTGCCACCCAGCAACCACTGAAGCGCGAGAGTGCAAATCCATGGATGCCAAAATCCAGATACTCCTGCACGCCCGAAGGCGCAAGAACGGGCATCATGACAGCTTTGAAGATGTGCTCAGTCTGGTGAGGAAGCGAGGAGGACTTGGCGCCATGATCGTCGCCGGCAATCGCCAGCACACCACCAAATGGGGAGGTACCTGCTGCGTTGGCGTGCCGGAATACATCACCACAGCGATCTACCCCCGGGCCCTTGCCATACCAGATACCAAAGACGCCATCGTACTGGGCGCCCTCGAACATGTTGACCTGCTGGGTGCCCCACAACGACGTTGCTGCCAGATCCTCATTGAGCCCAGGCTGAAACGTGATGTGGTGTTGCTTGAGATGGGATTTCGCTTTCCACAGCGTTTGATCGTAAGTACCGAGGGGCGACCCTCGATAGCCCGAGATGAACCCGGCGGTATTAAGCCCGGCAGCTTGATCACGCTGCCGCTGCATCAGAGGCAATCTTACGAGCGCTTGGACGCCCGTCATCAACACCCGTCCCGTCTCTAGAACATATTTGTCATCGAGTGACGGAAGCACCTGGCTCATCGGTTATCCCTCATATTTTATTCTTGTCATCGCCGCTGATCTTGCAGCAGGCCTCTTTCGGGATAGGTTATTCAGCCCTTCAGCTATCGTATATTTATAAAAATTAAGACCTGATATTTGAAAATCAGATACCAGCGTCGTGCGTGGTTCTGCCATGACCAGAGGTTTGAAAGGAGGATGAACAACTGGACAATTTTCTCCGCATGCTCCTCAAGAGCACCGGGCAGCAATGGTTGCAGCTGCCCACCTTGGCGTACCTAGATGGGCAAAAGCTTTTTCCTTGCTCAACCTGACGGCACGATTTACAGAAGTAACGTCCAGCACTCTAGGCATTCTTGGGGACGAACCGCACCACAATCAGAGCACCGATCAACAACAGAGGCGCTATCGAGAGCATCCCCATGTACGAGTTGCCGGTCAGGTCATTCATGAAGCCGACCCAGGCAGGAACCACAATGCCGCTCAGCTGACCTACCGAGTTCACTGCCGCCACGCCAGTCGCAATGGCCAAACCGCTGAACGTGGATTGCGGCAGCGCCCAGAACACAGGCACAGCGACAAATGACCCTGCAGTTGCTGCAGTCAGCGCCAACATCATGATCGTGGTGTTGTCATGGTAAAGGCATGCCAGAAGGTACCCCAGGCTAGCCACCACCAGGCAGCACCAGGTGGGTGTCCTTCTGTTATTGGTCTTATCCGAATAACGGGTGACAGCCAGCATCGCCACGACCGCCACCGCGTATGGCATTGCAGTCAAGAAGCCGACTGTTACCAGGTCGTGCACTCCCGACTTCGCAATGAGATTGGGCATCCAGAAATTCAAGCCGTAAGCGGACGTCTTGATGATGAAGTAGATCACTGCAAACACCGCCACCTCTCGCGTAAAGAGAACGCCCCACATAGAGCCATGCTTGCCTTTCGCTTGCCTACCCTCAGCAACCGCCTCCTTGAGGAAGACCTTTTCATCAGGGCTAAGCCATTTTGCCGCCTCGATATCTCGATCCAGCTTCCAGACCGTAACCAAGCCGAAGAGAGCACAGGGCAAGCCAGAAAACAGGAACAGCCAGTGCCACCCTGACCACCCCATCAGGCCGTGCATCCCGTCAAGGATCAAGCCCGCGATCGGCGCCCCGAGCGCGCCGGACAGAGGAGCAGCGATCAGGAAAATCCCGTTGATACTGGCCATCTTCTTCTTGGGGAACCAGCATGCAAGGTAGAACAGGATTGCTGGAGCAAACCCAGCTTCCATCACGCCAATTAGGAAGCGCAGCAGATACAGCGTGTATTCGTTGTAAGCAAAGACGATGGCAGCAGTTGCAAGCCCCCAAGAGACCATGATTCGGCAGAGCCAGGCCGGCGCTCCGTACTTCCGCAAGCCAATACTGCTCGGCACCTCAAAGAGGACATAACCAACGAAGAATATACTTGCTGCAATTCCGTATGCCGCGTCGGACAAGCCTAGCTCCGACTGCATCTGGGTTTTCGCAAAACTGATGTTTATTCGATCTAAGTAAGAAAAGAAATAGCAAATAATTGACAGAGGAAGGATTCGCCACGCTACACGCCGATAAATCTTAAGCTCGTCTACATCGCTCGCACCAATAGCTACGCCACTGATCGTACTCATGGTAGACCTCAATTATTCTTGTTTTGGTAACTGGTCTGCGGATTGCTCCGCCATCACGGTGTTACAGCTAACGATTGAGTACCGCAGTGGGTACTGCTGCCAGCGCTTCCGACGGTTGTCGCAGTCCCACTACGCGACCACGCAACTCTTGAGGTGTTCGTGCACCGGAAAGCGCCATCGCGATGTCGAATTCAGATCCCAGGATTTTCAACGCATGGCTGACACCTGCCTTGCCGCCCGCAGCCAGGCCGTAGAGCGTTGAGCGTCCGAGCTGGACTGCATCGGCGCCGAGGGCAATTGCCTTGGCAATATCACTTCCACTACGAAAACCACTGTCGATCAACACCGTGCACGATCCTGCAGCAGCATCAGCGACCTCAGGAAGACATTCGATTGTGGAGCGCGCGCCTTCAAGCTGACGTCCGCCGTGATTGGAGATAACCACACCATCCAAGCCCAGGCTGATGGCTTGGCGAGTGTTTGCTGCGCTGGAGACGCCTTTCAAGACCAGTTTGCCTTGCCAGTGGTCTCGTAACCAGTCGATGTCGTTCCAGGTGAAACTGTCACTGAATTGCTGCTGAACCACCTCGCTCACAGTCCTGCCCGTCGGCACTTTTCCGATGATTTCTGCGAAGACCTTTAAGGTTGGCGCCCCATGCTTGAGCATCGACAATGCCCAACGGGGATGCATGGCGGTATCGAAGAAATTGGCCAAATTCCATCGAAAAGGGATAGTGAATCCGTTGCGGACATCCCTGTTCCGCCTGCCCGGAATTGGCGTATCGATCGTCAACTCCAAGACGTGAAAACCGCTTCCGGCAATACGATCAAGCAAGGACTTCGCAAGCCCACGGTCTTTTAGCATGTAAAGCTGAAACCAGCGAAGGTCACCCGCTACACGCTCAATTTCGTTCAGCTTGGAGGTGGCACAGGTGCTGATGATGAATGGAATATTGGCTTCTTTCGCGGCTTGGGCCAGGTGCAAATCACCGTTCACCCAGAAAGCGCCATTAAGCCCGGTTGGGCCAATCATGAAGGGGTAAGCCAGGTCTTGACCAAAAACCTTGGTAGCGGTTGTCCGCTTTGATACATCGATCAATACTTCTTGTTTCAGCAGCACATCGTCCAGCTGACGGCGGTTACGCCCTGCCGTCAACTCGTAGCCAGCTGCTCCATCAATGAACTCGAAGACCATCTTGGGCAGTCGCTTTTTCGCCTGCAGGCGAAGATCACTTATATCAGCAGCGTTACTTAACATCACGCCCACCTCATATTCTTATATTTGTATGTGAGCTGCTGCCTAAGGGCAGCAACTTAAATCAAAGCGAAGTCTGCGGCGATGGAATGACACCATCCTTGGCCAGCTGAAAGATCTCGTCTGCGCTGAGCCCAACCTCTCGCAGAACCTCTACCGTATGCTCTCCGAACAGCGGCGAGCCTTTGCTTGTGACACCGTCTTCCTTGGAGAACTTGATTGGGCATCCCAGCGCTTTCACGGTACCGGCAATTGGATGCTCAACTTCAATCACCATCTTTCGAGCGATGGTGTGTGGATCCTCAAGCACCTGCGCCATGCTACGCACCGGGCCTGCTGGCACCCCTGCTTTCTCACAGGCCTCAACCCACTCGTCAGTGGTAGCGCGCTGCAGCGCCAATTCAATGATCTCGACCAGCTCCGGCAAGTTAGCCATACGGCTGCCATTGTCGATGAAGCGCTCATCAACCAGCAGCGATGGCAGATCGAGGACGTTGGCAAGGCGGGCCCAGTTTGCTGGCCCGATCGCCCCGATGTTGATCCAGCCGTCTTGAGTGCGGAAGGCCTGATATGGCGCAGCGACAGGGTGTGCCGACCCCATGGGCCCTGCTGAGCGGCCAGTGGCAAGCGCAAGCGCCGCTGGCCAGTAGGTGTGGATCACCGATGCTTCCAGGAGCGAAGTATCGACTGGGCCTGTCCCGTGGCGGCGGACGCCAAGAGGCTGGCTATTGAGCCGCCTTTCTCAAGCCTT
>NZ_JBBMRJ010000040.1:0-41187 GCF_037993085.1 Pseudomonas sp. YNh
CGGTCTTTTCGGCGTCCCCAAGCCGCCCATTTCCGGCTGATGGGCAACTTGTTCGGAGTTTCCCTAACGCCACGCTTGCGGGTGTTTATCGACTGGCTGGATGCGCAGTGCAGAAACCCAAACATTTGAATACAACCTCAGGCGTGGTGATCAGTCAGTACGGTGCGATCTACTGAAAGCCTGCTGCTTTCGGTGCGAATGATCCTGTGTGACTGGATAGGAAGTCGAATCAAGGCTTGCCACCTGAAATCACATCCAGCGAGCCCGCAATCTTAATCTGCTGGTGCGAGTATCGGTGCTCGCTAGTCGTTTCACATCTGAAGCAGGTAGAGGTTTGTGCGAACATCGTGAAATCTCAAAAAGCAGTAGGATGGGATAGCGTAGGAACTGTGAAATACAATGACTGTTATAAAATATCAGACGTATCAACTTATTGCGGGACGAACGGAAGCGGAGTTATTGCGCTGAAATTCAGTAGAGATAACGCAAATGGCAGCACAACACCTTAAAGCTCTTGACCAAACCGCCTAGCAAGGCGGTTTTTATTAGACCAAAGTATTATTGCCTTGGGAAAAGAATTATTTCTAGTGTCGTGAAACACCAAAAGCAGGAAGCAAAGGATGCGACAGAAAATTATCGAAATCCATAGCATTTCATCGGTTCAGGACTGGTATTTCGACTTGGACAGTGGAAATGACCCGAACGATTATGAGGGAATTGTCTGCTTGGCGTTAGTCACCACTATGGATCTCGACGATGAAGACCATAGGATAGAAAAGAAAATTGTCCCGGTAGAATCACAAGACTTTTATGCTTTTCGAGTCGGAGAGATTTACCAACTAAAATGTGAGGCTCTGGTCAGAGGAAATCACATTCGAATGCGCAATCCAAAATGATACGCGCTTTGCGCCGTGTTGGTTTGAATACCAATGGCGCATTCCAGAGCAAAATTTTAAGTGCATATGTGAACAGCCTTTGCCAAGATGTTCCCTCACGGGCTATTATCCCTGATATAGTTAAATTCCAACTTTTGTCTCACCAAGACTTTCGTGCGATGGCAAATAAATTGACAGCCTTGTAGGTTGTGTATATGCTTGGGAAAAGAGGAGTGCGTGGCAATGGATAAAGCAAAGGATTATGAAGGCGCAGTCATTCAGATCAACAATTCAATTCGTGAATTAGAAAAGATAATTCTATCCGACCGAATCGAAGGGGTTAAAGTCTTAGAGTTTTTCCTTTCTTTCAATCCTGCAATATTTAATCAAGACGATTTGAGCATTAAAATGGATGCATGGCGATTTCTTGATGGGCATTGCAAAGCTCATGCACGCCTGATTGTTGAACAAAGCATATCCTTTGATATACCCATCTGGAAAACCTATCGGGAGAAAATCCAAAAGGTGATTGACCTTAGAAGAGAAGTTTTCTCGGTCTAAGCAAAATTATTGGATTAGGAGGGAGAAGGATTCGCCAAGATGCTCCCCTTACGGGGTTGTTTAACCAAAGGCAAAAGCATCATCCTCTCCAGTGTAGAACATCCCTCGGGCCATTTCTGGTGGGATTTCTATTTGCTGTTCAGTTCGTAGCAGGGACTGCTGAAAATCAGCCAGTAGTTTAGGCGTAACCAAAACCTTACCTATTGTTATATTCGACCTCCTATGATTATCCCAATGCCATTCTACCAATTTATTCAACGAAAACTCATGCTTTTTGAAACTGAGAGTAGATTCTTCGTTTTCACCACCGAACTACATACGCTGAAGAGTATTTAGGTTTTTACTAAACTGACGACCATGAACAAATTTATCAAATACTACGGCAAGGGCAGGAAGACATCAACCTGATAGTAAAAGAGGCATGCACTTACACGGTCCAATTTGAGATCACCAAGATAGTGCTGATTGGTTATACCACTATAAGAGAGACTTTTACGCTCCCATTCACCAGCGTAACACTCCCAAAAACTATCATTTTCAATACGATAAAAATCAAAGCCCTGCTTTATAGTCAGCCTGGTCTGCATTTCGCTTTTTAGTCCATTGTTAAGGGTGAGATTGTAGATTTTAAATGTCATGTAATGCCTAATATTGTTGTTTTTATATCGTAAAACTTAAACTTAAAAAATCAAGAGCAAGACAATGATTTAATGGTCTTTCGGCGCTGGAAATTGCAAGAGCAAAACCATGTCTAAAAGGCAGATTCAAATAATACTTAAAACCCCCTCACCGCAGCATCCCCTTAGATAACAGAACGAAGTAGTTCACCCTACTTGTAACCCCCAAGTTTGCTGCCTTTGTAAGTTCTTACACTTGCAATAAGTCGCTTTGCCTATTCCTAACTTTTCCCATGACTTAGTTCGGGCATCACTATTCTTCTGTTCACTCGCTCCACGCTGCCTGCGCTCCCATATTTTCCTTTCTTTTCCTCGGCGTGCTCTTTCCACTGGATCAATGATAGTAATCATGTGTTGTTGTTCCTCCGGCGTGATATTGAAAGCACGTATCAGCGTTGAATTACGGGGAGTGTAGAGTGGCTTATAGCTTTCCCCATTAAACTCGACCTTCTCACCTCTGCAATGCTGACAGACCTTCTCAAACACGGTTCCAAGCGCCGCTTCTTCCCAATCACCATTGGGGAAGAACCTCTCTGCTACGGCTTTGGCCTCAACCCAAAAGTTCATACTGTTGACCTGGAAGCTCATACCCATGAAATTGAGTGACCAGAACAGGAACAGCATGCGCTGTCCTTCCTGAACGCCACCACGGAGGCTCGCCAAGGTGCGAAGGTCTGTAACCGATCCATGAACCCCACCTACCGCAAGGTGGAAGCCAAGGTTACCGTGGCATCTCTGGCGAACAGTTCCATGGCAGCAGCGCTTCGTAGTCTGCTACTGACGACGCATGCGGCAGTCGCTCAAGTACGTGGCGCAGCCACGTATAGGACTCTTGGCCGTTGATCTTGGCGGTTTCGACCAAGCTGTAGATCTGCGCGCTGGCCGTGGCTCCCTTGGGCGTGTCACTGAACAGCCAAGCCTTGCGCCCGATCACAAACGGCTTTATGGCCCGCTCTGCCAGGTTGTTGTCGATCGGCAGGTGGCCCGCCTCGACGTAGCGTTCCAGGCGGTTCCAATTGTTTGCCAGATAATGCAACGCCTTGCCCAGTACGCTTTGCGGTGTCACTTGCGAGTGCGTCTTGTCGAGCCAACTTTTCAACTGCTCAAGGATCGGCAGGCTTCGTTCCTGACGACCGATAAATCGATGTTCATCGCTGGCATCCTTGAGGTCGCGTTCGATGCCATACAGTTTGTTGATCATCGTCAGCTCAACATCGGCGCGACCGGTCTTGCCCTTGGGCTGCACCTTCTGCGCTTCGACGAATTTACGCCGGGCATGCGCCATGCACGCCAGTCGTTCAACACCCGGCTGTAGCGCCAACGCGTTGTAGCCAGCGTAATCATCGGTCATCACGTAGCCGCGATAGCCCTCCAGCAGGCGCAGCGACACCTCCTGCGCGCGACTGGTGGTGTAATCGAACAGCACGACTTGTCGATCAGGCGGGCCACTGGCCTGCACCCACATCCAGGATTGACTGGTCGGATCACGATCCGGCTCTTTGAGCACCTGCACTCTAGTTTCGTCGCAATGGATCACCGGGCTTTCCAGCAAGCGGTCACGCATCAGGTTCAGCAATGGCTGAACGTGTTCGCTGCACTGACCCAGCGGGCCAGGGTTTGCCGGGGAATCTCGATACCATGTCGGCTCAGCACCGTCTCGAAGCGGTGCAACGGTAGGCCATCGACGTACTTGGTGGTCAGCAACATGGCCAGCACGCTGGGACTGGCCATGCTCTTTTCGATCAATTGCGCCGGCTTGCCAGCGGTGACCGGCGCAGTTTCGCAACCACGGCAGCCATAGACTTTGCGTACGTGTTTGAGCACACGGATCTGCATCGGCACGATGTCGAGCTGTTCGCTGGTTTGCTCGCCAATCACGTGTTTGCGGCAACCACAGGCGCAAGTCAGTTCGTGATCGGGCAAGTCATGAATGACTTCAATACGTGGTAGGTCAGCCGACAGGGGTTTGCGTTTGCCACGCGGCTCGGTCGGGGCAACAACGTCTTCGTCAGCATCATCAGCGGCAGGTACCCACTGGCTTTCAGGTTCGTTAAACAACGCCAGTTGGGGTGTGTTGGACTCGACGGTTTGCTCGACTTGCGATTGAACAGTCGGTCGCGCAGCAGCTTGACCTGTTCTTTAAGATCGACGATCTGGCCTTTATCGACCGTGCGCTCGGCCAACAACTGCGCAAGCAGTTGTTTGAGCGCGGCAGGGTCGTCAGGAAGGTCATCGGGCACTGAAATCATGGCCCGGATTATACCGGCTCAAGCGACGAAACGGGGTGTCAAAACCTGATGCGGACGGTTGCGCCAGAGATCGAAACCGTCGAGTAGCCAATTCAGTTCCTGGACGGTCAGAATGATAGCTTCGTCGGTGGCGTCGGGGGAGGTTTTGAAACGCTCGGCTTCGAGGCGCTTGAGCCAAAGGCAGAAGCCGTTGCGCTCCCAGTACAACACCTTAATGCGGTTGCGGGCTTTATTGAGGAAGACGAAAAGTACCGGGTCGAACACGGCGACTTTGATATCCAGTTCGACCAGGGCAGTGAGCCCGTCGATGGACTTTCGAAAGTCCACGGACTTGGGATAGAGGTAGACTTTTTCGACTTTGCTGTCGGGACGCATCATGGTGGGCTGGCTCCAGAAAGAAATCGGGAGCGCAGCATCGTGAATCAGGTGGACGCTTGGAATGTGGGGATGATGGATCCCTTACATTTGTCCAGCGCCTCGGACTTGTCCGAGGCTTTGGTTTTTAGCCGGATTTGTCCGGCTGGCCCTGACTTGTTAGGGCCAGCATTTGGCGCTGGATTTGTCCAGCGCCGTCACGCATAGCGTGATGGTTGAAAATGCTCATATAGCCCCTATGCAACCCCACAGAGATATGGCATAAGGCGGAAATAGGGAATCATGGGTGGTGCGGTGCGCATGAAAAAGCTCGAAAAAAGCACTCTGTGCTATTTAGCTGGATGCCTGACAGTTGGAGTGCTGTTCTCATTTGGAGTGACACAGCTTTTATGGTTGGCTAGTGCAGATAACAGGATAGAGTCCCACGCTAAGGTTATTCTCAATCATGCCGAAATGGTCGCAGGAAACCTTACAGCTGCACTTGATGAGCTAAACAATACCTCTGACGAGTCTTGCGGGCTAACTGACCTAGACACGTTAAAACGAGTTTTATATGAATATCGCTTTGTAAAAGATGCAGGGCGAATAAAAAACAACACTATTACTTGCTCCGCTATGTGGGGCGTAATCCCTGCTTTCAGGTTGGCTGGTGAGGGTAGACTTACGAAAAACAATGTTAGGCTGTGGAGTGCAGCTTCAAGCTATTTTCCCGGCGCAATAAAAATTGATGTTTCAGCAAAAGAAAACTCATTTGTGGTTACGTCACCCACCGCATTTGCACCTTTTGAATCACCGCCAGCAGAATTAAATGCATTTATTGTCTCTCGTGACGGCAAAACCATCATGCGCACGTTCGGCGATTTTCAGCAAGGAAATATCCTAAGCAGCGCATCTGCAAGAGTGTGCTCTGAAAAATACGACATTTGTGTTAGCTCGAACATTCAAGCAAATATTTTCAAGGCCAGCAAACCTACTCTTTTCCTGTTTGTCGCATTAACTGGCTGTTCTTTGGGCTTGTTGGCTTTCTATGCTGCCCACCAATATCGTAGAGTTAGAAACTCACTTTCATATCGTTTAAAATACGCTATTAGAAATGGGCTAATATCAACTACATATCAGCCAATTGTTCATGGCAAGACCGGCAAGGTTTCCGGGTTCGAAGTTTTGGCGCGCTGGCACGATAAGAAATTCGGATCAGTCCCTCCAAATGTCTTCATCCAAAAAGCGGAAACTCTTGGTTTGCAAGAGAAGCTGAACAAGCTGATTGTTAATAGGGCTTTGGAAGAGTGTTCGAGAGGCCTGGCTTGCCATCCGGGAGTATATTTGAGTTTTAACATGGAAACCAAGGACCTGCTGGATGGCGGTCTAATTCGACACATATCAGATACAGCAAGAAGTCACGGCGTATCAGCTAGCCAGATTGCAATTGAAATTCTTGAAGGGGCAACGGCTGAAATTAGCCAGGTCGAACAAAAAATTGAGTCCATTCGAGCTTCTGGTTATAAAGTATTAATTGACGATTTCGGCTCAGGATATTCAAGTCTATCCTATCTGGCCGGGCTCAATGTTGATATTATAAAAATTGACAAGTCGTTCTCAAAAGCTGCTGGAACAGACTCTCCGGCAGCAGTAGTGCTGCAAAAGATTCATGAAATAGCAAAAGCTTTAAACGCAAAAATAATTTTTGAGGGCGTGGAGACGGAAGCTCAGAAAAAAGCAATTCTTGATTTCTGTCCTGATGCACTTGTTCAAGGATGGCTATTCAGCAAGGCATTGCCAATTAGCGAACTTACTGAAAAAGTCAGATCGCAAAGAGCTAGGGGTGAAGCGATGAATTTTGCACATGAATAAATTTTATATTAGCCCTAAAAGGTGCCCAATCTTTGATTGGGTGCGTTTTAGGGCTGGTAGCGATTTAGAGATGGGGCTTCTTTTCGGCAGTGTATCCATTCGGGGTGAAACTGATGCGGTCAATGTGCTCATCAGCCAAGTGAACATCCATGATGAAATGTTTTTCTTAATAGGCGTTATAGTAATTCTTACGTTTTGACCGATTAGGAAATTATTTACTCGCATTCGCCCATGCTCGTTCAAAAGGAGCTTGTAAATTCCCATAACGTTAAGCATGGATTTACTGGCCAGATGCAGCGAACTAATTCTTAGGCTAATCTCATTATGCTTTGCTTTAAGCTGATCCAAGTCGTGAGCTACTTCCTCAATTTTGCTTAGAATGTATTTTTTGGCCGTTTCCGAGGCATTAGTAAGAATGTCGAAATTGCTTGCTAACGATTTTTCCTGTTGAAGAATTTTTCCAGCTAGCTCTTGCTTTTCATTTTCCAGCGACTTAATACCCTTAGGCTTTGGTATTATTCTGTGAAATGGGATAAGGGATTGGTAGGCAAGGAATATTTCCTCTATTCGTGCATATCTATATCTGACGCCTTTTCATGGTGATGCATACGTGCAGCGCCCAGCCAATGAGGCCGAGCACACCAAGTCAACATACTCTCTTTTTTGTGCGTGGTAACGGAAGCCCGAGCCACAGGCACAAAAAACAATCCCTCGTAAGATGTTTTTGAATTCTGCGACCTTTCGCCCTGCAAGTTTTGGGTCTTGTCGCTCACTCAATTTTGCGCCGACTCTATAAAACTCTGACTCTGAAATTACTGCCGGATAATAGCCTTTAATCTCTTTTTTGACCTGAATCGGCTTACCTGATTCGTCCCACTCCATAGCGATAAAAGACCCGTAAATTGCGGGCTGTCGAAGAACCTTCCCAACAATGCTTTCAGTATATTTCTTGGGGAAGTTCATCTTGTTTAATTCTTGGGCAGTTGCTCTTGCACCCATTTCAAAACAGAGTTCTGCGGCACGTTTCACGGCTTCTGCATGTTCGTTAAGGATGAATCCCTCATCAACATAGCTGATCCAGAAAGGGGTCGCACTGCAACTGAACATGCGTCCGCGTAAGCGCTTCGACTTCAAATGCCCAATCGAAGTTATGGGCGAGGTGATGCACAAGGCCATGGTTATGCGGCATGATGCTCCAGCTTCAATTCAATGACCGTGTTGCACTCAGCTTCTGCAACCGCCATTTGATCAATTGGATGCCAGCAGCCACGGCTGCGTGTGGCTGCTGGCATTTGTTGCTCTAGCCTTTCGGAGCAGTGGTTTTTCCGTCTACCAGGCGCCAGATATTCAAAGGGTTGTTTTGCTTCAATGCCTCAGGGAGGAGGACATTTGGCAAATTTTGATAGCAAACAGGACGAAGGAAGCGGTCGATTGCAGTCGAACCAACCGACGTTGTGCGGCTGTCAGAGGTAGCAGGGAAAGCACCGCCGTGTACCATGGAGTCACATACCTCCACGCCAGTTGGGAAGCCGTTGACCAATACGCGGCCAGCCTTCTTCTCCATGGCTTGCACCAAACCTTGAGCAATCGCCAAGTCCTCATCTTCAAGATGAAGTGTCGCCGTCAGCTGACCCTCGATGGATTTGGCGAACGCGAGCATTTCGTTGACGTTCTGGCAACGGATGACGATAGCTGCCGGGCCAAACACCTCCTCCAAGAGCTGTGCATTGGCTGCCACGCTTTCGAAGGTCGTTTGATAGAGATGCCCCTGTGCCTGTGTGGCTCCAAGATCAGGCTGGCCTGAAGCAACGGCCTGAACGCAGGACTGACTGGTGATGCGATCAATCCCTTGCGAATAGGCAGAATGAATGCCAGGAGTCAGCATGGTTTGCGCAGCCTTGTCGCCCAGATGAGCTCCGGCCTTGTCCAGGAAGGCTTCCAGGTCAGGGCCATCGACTGCAAGCACGATGCCTGGGTTGGTGCAGAACTGGCCTGCGCCCATTACCAGAGCGTCGATGAAGCCGGTGGCGATGGACTCTGCCCGAGCAGACAGTGCACCTGGCAGGAGGAATACCGGGTTGATGCTGCTCATTTCGGCGTAGACGGGGATGGGTTCAGGCCGCGCTGCCGCTGCCCGCATCAATGCCAGGCCACCGCTACGTGATCCGGTGAAACCTACGGCTTTGATAGCCGGGTGCGATACCAACTGCTGTCCTACATCGTTGCCATCACCGACAATCAGCGAGAACGTTCCCTCAGGCAATTCAAGGCGCTTCGAAGCTTCCTGGATCACTCGCCCTACGAGCTCGGAGGTTCCCAGGTGAGCGCGGTGTGCTTTCACGACAACAGGGCAACCTGCGGCCAGTGCGGAAGCGGTATCGCCACCTGCGACAGAGAAAGCGAGCGGGAAATTACTTGCACCGAGGACGGTGACAGGCCCCAGCGCAATTTTGCACATGCGCAGGTCGGGGCGTGGAAGCGGCTGACGATCTGGCAGAGCCGAGTCGAGTGTCGCATCCTGCCAACGGCCTTGGCGAAGAACAGATGCGAAAAGCCGCAGCTGACCGACGGTGCGTCCCCGCTCGCCTTCAAGTCGAGCCATGGGCAGCCCGGTTTCGAGGTGAGCACGCTCAGTCAATGTAGAGCCCAGGCCTACGATCCCTTCCGCAATCTCTTCGAGAAAACGGGCACGCAATTCAGGTGCAGCGGAGCGGAACGAGTCGAACGCCTGTTCGGCCAGCTCGCAGGCCTCGTTAACCAGAGCTGCGCTTGCGCAGTTGAACACAGGGCTTGGAATAGACTGTTGGTTATTAGGATTGATCGCAAGGAGTTCACGGCCTTCGCCGCGCACCGCTCGATAACCGATTAGTTGTTCACCTGTGAGTTGCATATATCTACTCCGAAAACTTGTTACTTGTCAGTGGAAATGGGCTGCTTCAGAAGAAGCACGTAAGCCATTGCTGCCACCGATGCCACGGCAGCACTGATCAAAAATGCGGAAGCGAATGAGCCGGATTGCTGGATGCTGAAGCCAGTGACAATGGGTGCCACCGATCCCGCCAGGTAACCGCCGAAGTTCTGGATAGAGCCGAAGGAAGCAACCCGTCGACTATCCACGACTGTGTTAGCGATCATCCAAGCAGTTGAGCTGGCCATGTTGACGCTGAACAATGCACCGCACAGCAACACCACGCTGAGGATGAAGCCACTGCCGAACGACAGAGGGATGGTGAATGCAGCAGCTGAGAACAGTGCGCAGACAACTACGAACTTCCGGCTACCCAGTACGGTGGCCCCATTCTTCACCAGTCGGTCACAGAAACGGCCAGCGACGATGGTGCCCAAGGCGCCAAATACATAGGCCAAGGAAACGATCCAGGCAGTTTGATACAGGCTGAGACCGTGCTCACGCTCGAAATAACCTGGCAACCAGGTGAGGTGCAGCCATAGCATGTAGATCACGCCCATGAACCCCAGGACTGCACCCCAAGTGCTTTTGTGCTGGAACAGCTCAGCCCACGCGCTCAACTGAGCTTTCACGCTGGGCCTTGCTGTAATTGCTGCCTGCCTCTGTGCTTGCGTAGCCAGTAGACGTTCGCGTTCCTCTGCAGGAAGCTCAGCCAAAAAACGCTCTTTGCTCTTGTAGAAGGCGAACCAGCAGGCAGCGATCAAGATTCCAAAAACGCCGGTGGCAATGAACATGCCACGCCATCCCCAATTGACCATCAGTAGGGTCAAGAGTGGTGGCGCGATGCAAGGCCCTATGCATGTCGACGACAACACGATCCCAGTGGGCGTCCCACGCTTCTCAGCTTCGAACCACTCTGAAAGTGCCTTAGCAGCTGAAGGAAACATTGGTGCTTCACCGATACCCAGCACGATCCGCAAACCGATGAACGCAGAGAATGTGTTGATCAAGCCAGAAGCAGTTTGAGCAACAGACCAGCCAAGAAGCGCTGCGCCCAGTGAAATCTTGCTGCCCAGGCGATCAATGATCACACCCAGTGGAAGCTGAGCCAGGGCATATGCCAACGAGAACGCTGACAGGAGGATGCCCATCTGGGAAGGCGTAATCCCCATATCCCGCTGGATAGAGGTGTTTGCAATCGACAGAGCGCTCCGATCCACATAGTTGATGATGCCGATCACCAGCAGCAGGCTGACGGTGATGACCTGGTACTTCTTGAAGGGGTTTGAGCTCGCCACCGTTTCAGGCTTACGGTTGAGCTCCGCTTCCGCATATTTGGTGTTCATAGGCGTTCACTTTCTTGTTATTGGATGAGGGCAGGATTTCGAGGCTTACATGGAGGCCTCGAGAATCCACTGGTAATCCTCTGCAGAAGCTTCACGCGGGTTTGTGCGATGGCTGTGATCTGCGAGAGCGCCTTTGATGATTTTGGGGAACATGTCTTCAGTGACTTCCAGCTCCCGCAGGCCGGTTGGCAGGCCGAGTGCTCGGGTCATGTCCCGGATCGCATCTTCGATTTGGCTTTCGTCAGCCAACCCCATCGCTTGAGCAATACGCGCTGTCTTGTGCTCGTTGACCATGGTCGCTGCCTTGCGGTTGAACTGGATCACAGCCGGCAGGAAGATTGCGTTGAGAGTGCCGTGGTGCAGGCGAGGATTGATGCCGCCCAGCGAGTGGCTCAGGCTATGAACGCAACCCAGACCTTTCTGGAACGCGAGAGCGCCTTGCAGGGAAGCACTCATCATGTTGGTGCGACCTTCCAGATTTTTCGGATCTTGGGTAGCGGTTTCGATGAAGCGCCAGGCACGCCACAGGCCGTCCAATGCAATACCGTCCGCAGGTGGGTTGAACGACGGAGCCATGAAGGTTTCGAGGCAGTGGGCAATCGCATCCATCCCGGTAGCAGCAGTCAAAACTGCAGGCAGGCCAAGAGTCAGTTCCGGGTCACAGATTGCAGATTTTGGAACAACGTGGGGGGAAATCACGCCAACCTTACGGCCATCGTCCAAGATGAGAATGGCGCCACGACCAACTTCGCTGCCGGTGCCGGCAGTGGTCGGCACTGCGATCACAGGGGCCGTTGCTGGAGTGATGCGAGCCAGGCCACCTTCGATGACAGCGAAGCTTTTCAGCGGGCCTTCGTGCTTGGCGCATACGGCTACACCTTTGGCAAGGTCAATAGCGGAACCGCCGCCGATGGCGATGATGCCGTCGCAACCGCATTCCTTGAACATGGCCACTGCTTCACGAACAGCATTTTCGTTTGGGTTGGGTGGCGTGCCGTCATAGATCGGCAGCTGAACAGTGGAGTCGGTGAATTTGCTCAGAGCTACATCGACGATACCTGCCGCACGGACACCACGGTCAGTGACGATCAAAGGGCGGGTAATACCAATGCGCTGACACTCTGCAGGCAGGAGCGAAATAGCTCCGACTTCAAACTGGATCTGGGTGATGTAATTGATCAGGGACATGGGGTCTCCTCGAGCCTACTGGCTTTGTTATTTTGGGCCGATCTCAGGCCAATCCGCCGCACCGAGTGCGACATCGTGCCGCGCCAGTATAGAAATCTGAATTCAGCCGTGGTATTGAGAACAATCCATACAGGTATAACTAGGATTCATACCAAATGACCCCGTCCCTCAACTCGATCATGTCCAGGCTCCACGCTAGACACCTGCGATTGCTCATCGAGCTGGACGAGCACCGCTCTCTTCTCGGAGCCGCAAATAGCGTGGGGCTGACACAACCTGGGGCAAGCAAGGCCCTTCAGGAGATCGAGACGACTTTTGGTACGACGCTTTTTAATCGCAACAACCGTGGGCTTGAACCAACGGCTGCCGGCTATTGCGCCATCAGGTACGCCAGGGTGGTGCAGACTGATATCTCGAACCTGCGGCACGATTTGGATGCGATCCTGAGAGGGGTCGGGGGACGCCTTGCGGTGGGGGCGATCATGGGGGCAGTGCCGCTGTTGATGAAGGCGGTCTCCCAGCTGACTGCTATACAGCCGGAAATGTCATTCGAGATCATTGAGGACACCAGCCAATCGCTCTTAACCCAGATCGAGAGCGGGCGTCTGGACATGGCCCTGTGCCGGACGAGTGTGAGCAGTTCGCCGCATCTTTTCTCGAGTGCGTTTGTTCAGGACGAGACTCTGGCGGTCATCGCCAACATCGACCACCCCCTCCAGGCCGCTGGAGCACTTCGCTTGGAGGAGTTGGCTGAAAGTCGGTGGATCGTCTACCGGGCCAACATGCCTATGCGGGTGCAGCTTGAGCGAGAGTTCCATGATGCGGGCATCCGCTTCCCTCTGCACCTGGTGGAGACCACGTCGATTCTGGCAACGCTGTCACTGCTGCAGAACCAGCCCGAATTCGTTGCGCTTGTGTCAATCGATGTGGCCAAGCAGTGCGTCCAGCACAACCGCGTATGCATCTTGCCCTTGGCCATCAAGTCCGTAAGCGACCCCTACGAGTTGGTAACACGCAGAGGTAGCCAGGCCACACCGGCTATGGAGCAACTAAGGGGGTTGCTGATACAAGTCGAGCTCGACGATGCAGGCCGCCCTAAAGCGCTTCAATCAGAAGGTGGTCGGGCACTGCGACCGAACCACAATCCCCACTGATCTACGTCAAAACTCGTCGCAGCCTGAAGAGTTACGGCGAACTATAATGAAAATACTTTGTCACGTTATTGGATCCGAAACTGCTTTCGGAGTCTAGCTCGCTCGAATGAGATTCAAAATAATGATCCCATCGGCGATTAGGACGACTTCAGCTGGAGGCTGTTCTCCATGGACGCGATCAAAAGCTGCTATCACCCCATCGATGCGGCAATTCTTTGGTGCGATCTGGCCGATCACACCGCAGAAATCTTACAGGTCGAAATAGCCCACTCAGGTGAGCTACTCAAGCATTTTCCGCAGTGGCCCTGTCTCCACTTCTATGTGGAGCGCATCTACGACGCCATTGCCGCGGGTGAGCTACCGGCAACTTTCCTCGGCGGGCCCATTACGCTCAACGACCACGCCGAGCGAGTGTATTGGTCCATACGCCGTCCGGATCTGCGGGCCTGGTTTGCGCTAAACCATCCGGAGGAAAAACCCGAATTCCTGTTCCCCAAAAATATCGACCACCTCGAATGCGTGAGTTTGAACGCCTTTTTGGCTGTGCAAGCTGAACGGGACTTCTACGCGCGTGAGTTTGAGAAAATGCATCAGGCCTACGATTCTGTTGTCGAAGAGATGACGGTCTACAAGCGCCATGAAAACGAGCTAACGGCGCAGCTTGATGCAGCGGAGCCAGCCCCTGAAGCCTCCGCCAGCGTCCACTACACGATCATCGGCGCCCTACTGGCAATCACCGTAGGCAAGTCGAAATCCGGCCAAGTGCAGTCGATCTATAAAAATCAGACTGCGGTAGTCCAGGCTATTTTGTCTCAATTTCCCGGCCTACATGGTTTGAGCAAACACACCCTTGATCGGAAATTTGCGTTGGCTCGCCGCCATTTGGCCCAAGCGGAGCAGGCCTAACTCCGAATAGCCAGGCAATGACGGCCATTGCCTGGCAATGATTTTTCACCCCCACGGACCTTCAATGACTGTCACATCCCACTGCGCGCCACATGGCGCTAAGGAGTGACACCATGCAACCGGCCAGCCCTGCTCCTGTCTCTGTTGATCGCCACATCATGCGCCGCGATGAGGTGGAACAAAAAACCGGCTTCAAACGCTCACATATCTACAACCTGATGAAGGCCGGACTATTCCCGCAATGCCGGCGCATCGGCACGCGCGCGGTCGGTTGGGACTCGCTGGAGATTGAGCAGTGGGTTCAGGATCGCCTGTCTGTTCGGGAGTAGTGCCATGAAAGTCCTTTCGCTGATCTCGACCAAGGGCGGCGCCGGCAAGACCACGGTTGCCGCCAACCTCGGTGGCTTGCTTGCCGACGCCGGCTTGAAGGTGCTGCTGCTCGACCTGGACAGTCAACCGACGTTGTCCAGCTACTATGCCCTGTGCGAGTCACGTGAAGCGGGCAGCTACGAACTGATCTCGCAGCGGCTCACGGTTGCCGAACAGATCATTTCCGTCACCGCTATCCCGCGGCTTGAACTGATCGTTTCCAACGACCGCGCCGGCCACCTGGGCACCGTATTGCTGCACGCGCCCGATGGCCGACTGCGCCTGCGCAACCTGCTGCCATCGTTTGCCGATCAGTACGATGTGCTGATCGTCGACACCCAGGGCGCGCGCAGCGTGGTGGTGGAAATGGCCATCCTCGCCTCCGATTGCGCCTTGTGCCCATTGCCACCGGAAATGCTCGCGGCACGCGAACTGCGCCGCGGCACGCTCGGCCTGTTCGAGGAGCTGGAACCCTACCGTTACCTCGGCGTGGACTTGCCCCCGGTGAAACTGCTGCTCAATCAGGTGAACGCCAATCGGCGCGACACCCGCCTGATCATGCAGAGCCTGCGCAACACCTTTGCCGCCGACCCGCATGTCAGCGTCTGCAACACGGTGATTCCCGATCGCGTCGCGTACCTCAATGCCGCGTCATTGAGATTGCCGGTGCATCGGATCGAGTCGAAAGCCGCCCCTCGATCGCGCAGTCGCTGCGCGGCCGATGTCATGCGGGCACTGGCCAATGAACTGTTCCCGGAGTGGGAGCAGCGACTGGCCCAGCCCAGGGGCCGTGCGCGCTCTTATCCCGACAGCATTGCCTCAGAGGAATGCGTCACCGGCCGACCCGCCTAGTGCCCTGCCCTTCCCCCCGCTGCCCCACCCACGCAGACAACTGGGAAGGCCAGGGCGGGGCCGCCTGCACTGACAGATCAGGGGCAAACCCATGAAACCACCAACCTCCGAAGACATTACACGCCAGCTCCAGCACGGGCACTTCCCACAGCGGGCAACACAGGTATCGCCCACCGATCCCGACTGCGACACGCCGATGGTGGTGACCCTCGAGCAGCTGCGGCCCTACGAGCACAATCCACGCTTCATCCGTAATCCGCTGTACGAGGAACTGAAGGCCTCCATCCGCGACCGCGGCCTGGACCAGCCCCCCTCTATCACGCGCCGGCCCGGCGAGCCGCAGTTCATCATCCGAAATGGCGGCAATACACGGCTGAGTATCCTCGGCGAACTGTGGCAAGAAACCCGTGACGACCGTTTTTTCCGCATCCATTGCCTGTTTCGCCCCTGGCAGTCGGAGCTCCATACGCTGCTGGGCCATCTGGCCGAAAGTGACCTGCACGGCCAACTGACTTTCATCGAGCGGGCCCTGGCCGTGGCCAAGTTCCGCGACATGCTTCTGGTAGACGGTGGTAGCCTGAGTCAACGTGAACTGGCGGCGCAACTATCGGCCGGCGGCTACCCAATCTCGCAATCGCACATCAGCCGGATGCTGGACACCCTGGAGCACCTGCTGCCGGCGATCCCGCAAACCTTGTACGCCGGCTTGGGCAGACCTTCGATCGAGCGGACCCTTAACCTGCGTCGACGTGCCGAATCGGTGTGGAATCGGTACGTTGCGACACGGTTGGATTTCACCGCATTGTGGTTGGAGGTGCTGTCTACGTTCGACTGCACAGCCGCCGAGCTGGACACCGCCGAGCTGCAGGACGAACTGCTCGCGCACATGGCGAAATCCTTGGACCAGTCACCACGCCTGCTGGCGTTGGAGCTGTTCCAGGATAGCGGCCAGGCATCACGTCAGCCACTGACGCCCGACCGGTCGCTGCCCTCGCCGCTGGGCGTGGGCCAAGACACCGATACCACTTCCGGTAGTGAGCCTGAAGCCCCCACGGGGCTCCACTCACCGGAGCTGGTCTGCCCTCCGCAACCTGCTGATAGGCAACCCGAACAGGCAGACCTGAAGCAGCCTCCTGCCGTCACCCGTGAACAGGTACGCACTCCAACTGCGCCACCGCCCGCTCAGTCTGCCAATCTCGGCAGTGCTGGGCGCCTGTGCTTGCCCGATTCACTGGATACCCTCTGGCCGATACCGCCGGCTCTGGAAGACCTGGTGCAACTGCGCCAGGCCTGCGCGCAGTTGGCCAGCGAACTGGCCGGCTACGCCAATGCGCCACACATGGTCTGCGCCACGGAGGAAGGCCTGGGTTTCTCGTTGGCGCCCGATACAGCAGCGCCTTCGACACCGCACCGCACCGGGATTCAGCTGCTGTTGGGCGCGCTGCTGCGCGTGCAGGATGACGTTGCTTGGGAGCAACGTCAGCAGCTCCCGGCGGCGCTGTTCGGCCAACTGCTACTGGGTGCCTACGACCTGCCACTGATCGAGCGCCCACAGCTCGCGATCGGGATTGAGCGGCTCCCCGATCCTCAATTGGCGCAACTGTTTTCACTTATCCGGCTCTCTCGACGCTTGATCGAACTCACGCTGTCGTCCACCCGCTGACACTCGGAGGTGCCGCATGAGCACGTCGTTCAATCTGCTGAACCACGCCATGTTGAACCAGGTCCTGCATGAGCTGCGCCATGGTCGGCTGCAACGCTGCAAGGCCTTGGGCCTCGGCGACGAGGACATCGAGGTGCTGCAGTCGCTGCCGCCTACGACCTTGTCCCACCTGGCGCACTCCACGATCGCCTGGGTCGAAATCAAGGTCGACACCACGGTGCTGCGGCGCCTGATCGCCCAGGCCGAACGCGACGAGCTGAACGAGCGGCTGATCAACCGTGCCCTCAAGCTCGGGGCAAGTTCAAACATCATGTACCGCTGCTTCGGCCTCGACCATTCCGAGACGGCGTTGCGCCGACGCATCCTGAAGATCGAGACCCATCGCGGCCGCCCCGTCCAGCTCAGCGAGACTCAGGAGCATGCGGTGTGGAACCGCTGGCGCCAGTTGCGGGCTGAAGATCCGGACAGTGAACCGCTGGATGCAATGATGATGCTGGCCGAGGAACAGCAGATCAGCCTGACCCTGATCTGGCAGCAGATCGAGCTTTACGGAGGTATCCCATGCTGAATTTCTACACCGTGGACTGGGCCGATGTGGTGCGCCAGAGCATGGTCACGCTCAAGCGCTGTCTGGAGCAGGCCGAACAAGCCAAGGCTGCCCGTGCACTGGCAGAGGGGCCGGGCTTCGTGTACCACGGCAGCCACGAACCGTTACCGCGGGGATTGCTGCAGGATCGCCGGCTCACGCCCGTGGAGCGCAATCTCTGGTTAGTGCTGCGCTGGTTGATCACCGAGCGGCAAATGCGTACCCCACGTTATCAGGACCTGCAGCCATACCTGGCGACCAGCCCCTGTGGCGCGCAGGCTTCACGCGAGACCATCGCCCGCGCGCTGAATGTGCTGCGTGCTACCCGCTGGCTCAGCCTGAGCGAACGGTATCGCGATGAGCAGGGTTGCCTGCGCGGCTGCGTGTACGTGCTGCACGACGCGCCGCTGTCACCCGCACAAGCCATCGACCAAGATGCCGGCTACCTGCCCCTGATCAGCCAAAACCTGTCCCACGCCACCAAAGGCGTGCGCGATCTCGCTCAGCATCTTCTCCAAGAGCTACGGGCGGATCCGGAGGTGGCTGACGAGGCCTTGGCCATGATGGCTTCGCTCCCCGCAACAGGCGCTCAACAGACCTTGCCGCTGCAGGCCGACAGCCATGTCGAGCATTCCGAACTAAGCGAGGCGCACTGCGTTCGGTCTGCCGCACCGTCCTCGACCAATTCCGAACCCAGCGTAAATTTCCCGGCTACGGCTGCCGTTCGGAATCCGACGCTCGACCGTACCGTACAAAAACAAAGCAAAAAAAGTACAGTACCGCCCAGCTCGGCCGATGGCAGCGCCGCTTGGCCAGAGGGTCTGCAGTTGAGTCCGAATGAACAGCGCCGGGCAGTCCAGGCGCTGTGCCAGCTCGAGCCCGAACAGCGACAAGCGGTGATCAATGAAGCAGCGGTTCGCTGTAGCCGCGGCGACATCCGCAAACCCATTGCCTACTTGTTGGGGCTGATCAAGCGAGCCTGCCAGGGCGAATTCACGCTTTGGGCCGCACGAAGAGATGTACCACCAGCACCGCGCAAGCGCATTCGCCCGCCTGAGCCGGCTGATGAGCGCTCACGGGAATCCGGAAGCCGGGTGGCCTCGCCGCTGGCCAAGGCGTACCTGGAACAGCTCAAGCTTCGCTGCGGTGTTGTGAGCGGAACAACGTAACTGCGCGTTGAGTCTTTCAGGTCTCCAACTATCAGCGGACCTCTATGGATTTGATCGCAGTGGCATCACTCCAGTGACGTCTTCCAGCCAGACACCATTGCTCGAGGAGTGTGATCTGCGTGATGGCTGTGAGGTCGCAACATTGACCAATGCCAGGATGAAGCAGTTAGCGGCGTTGGCACTCAGTGGATTTGATCACAGTGGCATCAATCGCAGGACCATCGAAAGTAGGGGGCAATGTGAGCCCATCGCGTTCACATTGATCACTGCCAGGGTGCCCGAGAGTGCAGATCGTCGGCGTTATTCCGACGGCGAGGATCTGGCAATGGTCGACCACTACCAGCTCAACCTGGGCTCACTGCGCAGCAGCATCACCCTCACCCTGCACACACATCACGCAGCACGTCTGTGGCAGGGCCGTGCCGGGCGCGAAGGCGTGTTTGGCATCATGGGCATGGCGGGCTACATCAGCGTCACCAACCTGCTCAAGCAGGCGAGCAGCCAGGACGACCCCTTCGCCGACTGGTTCATGCTACAACTCGAAGACAAGGTACTGCAGGCCAAGGCCGAGCTGCTGGCATTGACCGAGCAAGTCAAACTGGTCGAGCGCGACCTGCCCTCCCAGGTCAGCATCGGCGACAACCTGAACATCCACCCTGTCACCCTGCCCCTGTTCATCGGCAGCCAGTTGGGGTTTCTCGCCGTCTACCTGCTGACAGACTACGACAGCCTGGTACGTCGCGTGCTGCTGGCCCACCACACCGCGCTGATCGGCCGGGCCGACATGGAGTACTGGATCGATGGTGGCGCCCACCTGCTGCGCAGCCTGTTCAGCATGGCACAGCAGTTCCGACTGGCCGGGGTAAGCCGCGACGACATGGCCGCCAACAACGCCCGCGCCCGCGAGGCCATCGACAAGTTCGGCATCCCGCCCCAGGACATTCTCGAAGGCACACGACGCTCGCAATTTGCGCCGCCCATCGTGCGCACCGCCAAGGCCGCACTGCCCAGTGAGGCCGATCAACTTGCTGACGACGTGGAACCTTCGCCCGGCGACCCCGCCGAAGGCGGTGAAGCATGACACTGCCCGAAGCGATCGCCCATTGCCTGTCATCCGAGGCCTATCGCGAGTTTGAACACAGTGCCTCTCTAAAAGGCCTTTTAAAGCCTTTTAAGGGTAAGGGGGAGCTGGCCCAGTTCGCCGAGACAATCAAACAGCTGCGAGGCGAACTCGAGACGCTGATGGTCGCGATGCTGGCGATCATGGCGCAGCCACCCTTCTCGTTGCTCGAGTTGCGACTGAGCGTCCAGCACAGCTCCCAGGGCGCCTGCTTCCTACGCTGGCGCAGCCCGGACTTCAAGCGCATGGGCGTGGAGGTCTGGCAGCAGGCGATGGCACATCCGCTGCTGCAGCCAGAACTGCGCCAGGCGCTGTACCAGCTGGAAGCCAACCGGATCGTCCTCAACCTGCAGATGAGCAGCCTGAACTCGCTCTATCGCCAGGTACTCACCGGCGCCCTCAAACTCGCGTATGCCGATGACGTCCTTTTCGATACCACCACCGAGGAGAATCACCCATGAGCACGTTCTTTGTTGGCGAAGGCAACATCGGCAGTCCGCCTGAGTTTCAGGAATTCAACAACAACCCGGACGAGCCGAAGCGGCTGCTGCGGTTGAATGTCTATTTCGACAACCCAGTACCGCGCGAGGGCGGCTACGAAGACCGCGGCGGCTACTGGGCTCCGGTCGAGCTCTGGCACCGCGATGCCGAGCACTGGAGCACCCTGTACCAGAAAGGCATGCGCGTCTTGGTCATGGGCCGCACGGTCAAGGATGAGTGGGAAGACAGCGAGGACAACGCCCGGGTGACGTTCAAGGTGGAGGCGCGGCACATCGGCATCCTGCCCCACCGCCTGGCCAGCGTGTCCATGCGCGAGAAGGCCAGTGATAATGGTGGCAGCAACCGCAAGCCGGCCGGCAAGAAAACCACACGCAAATCGAGCTGAGCGGGTGGACGTCAGTGGAACCGTGCCTTTCAGCGCGGGACCGCTCAGTCACTGCGCCCCGCACGGCGGGCGACGCCCTGCAGGTCGTCCCCCTCGATCAACCCTTTGACCTCCGCCAGGTACTGGTCCAGGGCAAGGAACGCCCGCCAGTGCGCTGGCGCTTCCTTGATCCACGCGATCAACCTGGCCCTCGCCGCCTGATTGTCCGGTTCCTGATGGGTGGTCATGAACAACTCGCAGGCCTTGATCGCTAACGCATCCGCTTCATGCTGCTCAAGTTCGTCCAATCCGCTATCTCCGTGTGACGATCAGGTCACCGTACTCTCATTGGGTGATACGCCCCGTTAGGTTGATATTCAACCTTTTAGGGCGTTCATATCCTTGGGTGGCTGGTCAACCATACGGGTTGAATTGGAGAGCCACCCCGTTGCCAGTCAAAGAGCCTAGCCCACAACACATCGGCCGCCAGTTGGCCAAGTACCGCCGCGCGCAGAGCTTTACCCAGGCGCAAGTCGGTGAGCGCCTGGAGATCGGCACCGAAGCGGTGTCGCGCATGGAGCGTGGCAAGGTCGAACTGACCGTGCCCAAGCTGCTGCAGTTGGCGGACATGTACGGCTGTCCGGCCGATGAGCTGCTACTGGCCATCAGTCCTCGCCCACAGGACCAGGGGCAGAAGATTGCCTCGCTGATCAAGGAACTTGGCGAGACGGACAAGCAATTTGCCTTGGACCTTCTGCAGACCGTGACCGCGCACCTCGCGCAGCGGTAAATCGCTCGCCGCTGGCGGCTATACCGATATGATCTCGACCAGTTCAGCTTTTCCCTAGCACTCCCCAGTCACGCGACCACCCTGTCGGTACCTGACCGAGAGGGCCACGTCATGCGCCTCTACATTTGCGAAAAACCGTCCCAAGCCCGCGATATCGCCCGGGTGCTGCAAGCCCATCGTCGCGGCGATGGCTACCTGCAGGGCATCGGAGTGACCGTGACCTGGTGCGTGGGCCACCTGCTCGAGACTGCGCCACCGGAAACCTATAGCGACCAGTTCAAGCGCTGGTCGCTGGAGCACCTGCCGATTATCCCGCAGCACTGGCAACTGGTGGTGAAGCCCAAGGTCGCCGCGCAGTTGAAGGCCATCAGCCGGCTGCTGCAGGCCTGCGCCGAGGTTGTGATTGCCACCGACGCTGACCGCGAGGGCGAGATGATTGCTCGGGAGATCCTCGAGCGCTGCCAGTATCAGGGGCCTATCCTTCGCCTGTGGCTGTCCGCCCTCGACGACGCTTCGATCCGTCGGGCCCTGACGGCGTTGCGGCCGGGTGAACAAACCCTGCCGCTGTACCACTGTGCCCTCGCCCGATCCCGGGCAGATTGGCTGGTGGGCATCAACCTCAGCCGATTGTTCACCCTGCTCGGTCGCCGCGCCGGCTTCGACGGCACGCTGCCCGTGGGCCGTGTGCAAACGCCCACCCTGCGCCTGGTAGTGGAGCGTGATCGCGCCATCGCCAGTTTCGTCGCCCGGCCTTTCTGGACCGTGGACGTTGTGCTGCACGCTGACGGGGCGGAGTTTGAGGCGCGCTGGCAGCCACCCGCTGCGCACTGCGATGATGCCGGTCACTGCGTTGATCAAGCGGCGGCCGAGCAGGTTGCCCGGCGCCTGGCAGCTGCGCGTTCAGTACAAGTGGAGCGGGTCGACGTTGAACGCGTGACGGAAGGGCCGCCCTTGCCGTTCGACTTGGGCACGCTGCAGGAAGTCTGTTCGGCCAAACTCGGCCTGGGCGCGCAGGAAACCCTCAGTGTGGCGCAGGCACTGTACGAAACCCACAAGGCCACCACCTACCCTCGCAGCGACTGTGGCTACCTGCCAGAGAGCATGCTGGACGAGGTACCGCGCGTACTGAAGGCCTTGGCCGCAGCCGACCCGGCGCTTGGCCAGCGATTCAAGGAACTCGGTCCGACACGGCGCTCCCGCGCCTGGAATGGCAGCAAGGTCACCGCCCACCACGGTATCATCCCCACCGCCGTGGTGATCCCGCTCGATCAGTTGTCCGAGCGTGAGCGCGCCGTGTACACCCTGATCCGCGCCCGCTACCTGGCGCAGTTTCTGCCCCACCACGAATACCTGAAAACCCAGGTGCAGCTGCGCAGCCAGGCCGATCCGCTGCAGGCCCGTGGCAAACAGATCCAGGTGCGTGGCTGGAAGGCCGTGATCGATGAAGCCGATGCCAGTGAGCCAACCGAGCAAACGCAGCGGCTCCCCACCTTGCAGGAAGGTGCGTCGGTTGGTGTGCGCGACGCCAAGGTCAACACGCAGCGCACCCAGCCACCCAAACCCTACACCGAAGGTACACTGGTCAAAGCGATGAAAACCATCGCCAACCAGGTGGCCGACGTGCGCCTCAAGCAAACGTTGAAAGACAGCATTGGCATCGGCACCGAGGCCACCCGCGCCGCGATCATCCAGGGCCTGATCGATCACGGCTACTTGACCAAAAAAAAGCGCAGCCTGGCAGCCTCTGCCGCCGCCCACACGTTGATCGAAGCCGTTCCGCGTGAGGTGGCTGACCCGGTGATGACTGCGGTGTGGGAACAAGCGTTGGCGCGAATTGAGACTGGGCAGTTAAGTGTCGAGGCGTTTCTCGCCAAGCAGTCGGCCTGGCTCACCCAGGTGGTGCGCAGCCAAGCCTCGTTGAACCTGCAGCTACCCCGTTCGAAAAGTCCCGCCTGCCCCGTGTGCCGAAGCCCCATGCGCCAGCGCAAAGGCCGCACCGGTAACTTTTGGTCCTGTGTGCGCTACCCAGACTGCAAGGGTACTAAGCCAGTGAAGGCCAGCGCGGCGCTTGCCAAGCCGAAGCGTTCCTGACTGCTTGACGCTAGGGACCGTCACTGTTGTAGTGAACAGGCCCCTCGCCGTTTGGCGACCCCAGGCCGATTCGCTCCGGGCAGCTCGGCCAGACTCGTTGAGTTCGGAGCCTCTTTCACCGTACTGTATCGCTGTTCCGGATGTCCAAGGTTCCCGAGACGGATGACCCGTGCGACCTGTTGCAGGCTGTAGGGGTCATCCGCCTCGGCGACGATGCTCAGTGCCGGTGCCCGCCGGCGAAATAATGGGCGCCGTTTGTGCGCGGATGCGTGCCAGTTATCCCGACCCAGGCCACGACAAGGGTCGGTTGATCAGGGTGACGCGACAGCTGAAGTGAAGCGACGACTTCGCTGTCAATGGACCAGATCAAGGGTGGCCTTTCTGTTCCTAGCCCGACAACCGTTGGGCTATTTTTTCGCGCGTTTGAATCTACTGTGCACCACCCACATCCACACCTCTGAACCCAATCAAAACCGCTGTTGACGAGCGCTGCGCACCGTTCTATAGATGAACTGCACCACGCTGTCGATGACAGCACCAGGTAGCCGGGACCTGCAAGGCTACGCTCCCCCAGAGTGGTTCCTCCCAAAGTGCGACTAGCGTTCGGCGGCTCGCACGGTTATCGCTCCCCGCGATGATGAGCGCTCTTACACCACTGCTGTTGCACCTGACCTTCCCTTGCGGACTCACCCCCGCCAGGGCCGGTGAATATCCGCGTTTCTCGCAAACAGGAGATTCACCATGACCACGGCAAACACTGCTGCCCCCACCACTTACTTCAACCTGCACACCCAAGGCATTGGTTACTTGAACCGCGTGCGCGAAGTGCCGGTACGTCGCGGCCAACCTTTCATGGCCTGCGACATTGCCGCGTTGCACGGTGCGTCGGATGACGTCGAGTACACCCGCTTCGACTGCAAGGTCGCTGGCGGTGAAGCCGAACGGCTGATCCGCGAACACCTCGAGGATGTCCGTGCCGAACGCAAGGTGCTGATCGCGTTTCGCATTGGCGACCTCTGGGTCGATGCCTTCACCTACGAGAAAGGTGAGCGCAAAGGCCAACCCGGCGCCAGCCTCAAAGGTCGGCTGATCTTCATCGAGTGGATCAAGGTAAACGGTCAGCTCACCTACAAAGCGCCAGCTCGGCAGGATGCTTCCTCGCCTGATCAGCCGTCCGAAGCGGCTGGTGAGGATGCGCCGGACTCTTCACGCAGTGCCGATCAGGCTCCGAACCAGGCCACGCAGCCTGCCTGAGACTGATGCCCCACCACAGAGGCGCTCACATGAGCGCCTTTTCTCACCCCCGGAGGCTGCCATGGAGAGTTACTGGCTCTGTGAGGATTGCCTGCACGCCGTGGCCTACGACGACTTCAGCGCACTGTCGCTGTACTACAGCGAGGCCGAAGTCGATCAGCGAATCGCGCAGATGCGTAAGGCGCTGCAGGTGCTGTTGCCGCTCAGCGCTGATTTCGATCCGGACACTGGCGTTGGCATCGACCCCTTCTCCACTCACCCCTGCGAAGGCTGTCACTCCCCGTTGCACGGCACCCGGCATCGTTTCACCCGCCTGTGACCGCCTGCCCCTACCCACAGGGACCTCCTCTCGGAGCCCCCCTGCACACGAGGTTCTGCTCATGAAAACGCCATTGACCCTGGTCGAGCCCCTCGACCCCGTCCTGGCCCAGCGCGCCCACGAAGATGCGTTGATCAGCGAAGCCCTGCAGTTGCTGGACCAACGCTACTTTCAGCGCGGTGAAGTACTGATCACACCTGCCGACGCCGCGTCTTACCTGAAACTGCGGCTGGCGCCTTACCACCACGAGGTATTTGCCCTGCTGTACCTCGATTCCCAGCACCGCGTGCTGGACTTCGAAGTGTTGTTTTTCGGCAGCATCGATGGAGCCTCGGTGTACCCCCGTGAGGTGGTGGTCAAGGCACTGGCGCACAACGCCGCCGCGGTCATCCTCAGCCACAACCACCCTTCCGGCTGCCCTGAACCCAGCGGCGCCGACCGCGTGCTGACGGCGCGTCTGATCGAAATCTTGGCGCTGGTCGAGGTCCGCATTCTGGACCACATCATCGTCGGTGAAGGTCAGCCCCTCTCCCTGGCCGAATACGGCTGGATCTAACCCTCTCTCTCGCCACCGCCTACATGGGGTGGCGTGCTTTTTTCACTGGAGCGCCACCATGCTCACCTCAATCCCCAACCCCTTTGCCCGCGGCTTCCATGCATTCGCCTGCGAGCGCGTGGTCCAGATCCACTACGACGACCGGTGCCCGCCCTGCTATCGCCCCCTGCACACCGCCCAGCTGGACCTGGACGACGATCACATCAACTGCCAGGCGTGCGTATTCGATGACGACTGCGCCGTCATCACGGAAGGCAAGGATGTCTCTGGCTTCCTTCGCATGCAGTTGCCCGCGGACGGCGTGGTCAGCACGGTGCTGTACCAAGTCACCGCCGAGCGGCTGACTGGCTCGGTACACGTTGGCGACCTGCCCAGCCTGGAAGCGGCGGAGCACCTGATGCAGCAGCTGTCCTTTGCCACTGGCCAGTACAGCCGCAGCTGGGAGATCAGTTCATCCCACCTACCGGCTGACGAGTATGCCTACCTTGAGCAGCTTGCCCGCTGCGAACGATCGGCCGGCTTCTTTGAATGCTTCCGGTTGGTCAGTAACCGTTCCGTCGGCTGCAAGCTGTACTCGACACCCTGGCACCGCAGCGCCCAACTGGAGGGCCTCGGTTGCTCAGCGGCGGACGTCTGCATTCGCCTGTTGGATGAACAGGTGCCGCCGGTGTTGATGACCCTGTTGCTGCTGGCCGGCCAGGCCGACACGCGCTTCCTGGTGTTTGATCCCGATGCAGCCCCGCTGGCAGGACTGCCGGTGTTTACTGACGATTGACCCAAGGCGCCCTGCGGGGCGCCTTTTTTATGTGTTGGGCCTGATAAACCGGCCGGGCAACTTCGGTTTTTCAGTGGGTACACCTCGCACGCGTTGCCAAGGTGTCGGCACCTACTGTCGAGACCTGCTCATGTACACGCCCGCACTTCCTTACCTTGTCCTGATGCTCGCGCTGGCAGGGTGCAACACGTCGCCTGTCATCACCCCATCGGTGCCACCTGCTGTCTCAGTAGCAGCACCGACCACCCCGCCCAAGCCGCTCTCGGAATCACCGGCATGGGTCCGCCAGGACCGCTACACCCTGGTCAGCACGCGTCCGACGCTGGAGCAACGCCAGCCATTGTTCCAGCTCGTCATCGTGCAAGTTTCACCGGCGCTGCACGCGACGGTCGGTGATGCCCTGCTTCATGTGCTGCAGCGCTCGGGCTACTCACTCTGCGCCAACCGCGCCGAGGTCACCACCTTGTTCAGCCGCCCCCTGCCGGCCGTGCAGCACCAACTCGGGCCGATGGCGCTGCTGGACGCCTTGACCATCCTCGGCGGCCCGGCTTGGCGGCTCGTGATCGACCCGGTCGAACGCAGCGTGTGCTACGCCCTTCGCGCACCGGTGCCCGCTCCACCTCACCCGTCTCTGGAGATTGCGCCATGAAGGTCCATCACTTTCAGGCCCTGGTGCTCGGGGCCCTGTGCCTCGGCGCCGCCGTACTGGCCGCCGTGACCTACAACCACCAGCAACACCTGACCGCGCTCCTGGTCGCCGCTGATAGTGCGCCAGCCGATCCAGTCCCAGCGCTGCGTCGGGATCTCGATGCACTCAGCGCCGACCTTGCGACACTCCCGCCGCAAGTGAAAGCGTTGGACGAGCATCAGCGCCAACAGGACGCGACCTTCGCGACACTGAGCAAACAGCTGGATGAGGTGAGCGCTTCGCTCAAGGCCATTGAAGCGGTGCCTGTGGGTCCGAGCAGATCCGATCTGGCAGCGCTGGAGCAACGACTGGACAGCGCGGAAACCGCTGTGCGCCTCCTGGAGGCTCGACCGACTGCGTCATCCGTACAGTCCCAGCCTGTAACCCCCATCAAGCAGCTCACCAAAACCCAAGCGCCGACGCCACCGTTCACCTTGCTAGGTGTCGAGACTCGCGGCGACGTCCGGTTTGTCTCGGCCCTACCGGCCGGCGCGCACGCCCTGTCGACCGTCCGCCTGCTGCAGCCCGGCGACAGCCTGAACGGCTGGCAGCTCAAGACCCTTCGCCGGAATCAGGCCGTATTCCAGGTGCCTGGCCTCGGCGAACGTTCGCTGCCCCTGCCGTGACGAGGTGCATATGGTCCGGATCACCACTCTCTCGCTGCTCCTATTCCCCATCTACCTGGTACCGGGATCGGGATGGAGTGCACCCGCCACGGTTCAAACGGAGCAGCAGTCCAGCGAGCAGGCTCCACTGCAGCAAGCTCGCTCCGCAGCACAGGCCAAGGTCTGGGGGCTGACCGATGACGAATGGGCCAAGTTCGAGCGCCTGCAGAGGGGGCCCCGCCACTACTGGTCACCGCAGCTCGACCCACTGACCACCCTGGGCGTGGAAGCCGATTCGGACCAAGAGCGCCAGCGCTACGCCGAGCTGCAGGTGCGACTCGAAGCCAAACGTGCCGAGCGCGAACTGGCCTATGAAAAAGCCTACACCGCAGCTTGGGCGCGGCTGTTCCCGGGACTGCTGCCGGTGCAGGGGATGAGCGATGCAGCCTCCCCGTCGAGCAACTCGCGCTATGCCGTGTTTGTGGAGGACCCGTGCTCGACCTGTGAGGCCAGCGTCCGCCAATGGTTGAGCACGGGCGCCCATCTGGACGTCTACCTGGTGGGCAGCCAGGGCGACGATGCGCGCATTCGGCAATGGGCGCGCATCGTGGGCATTACCCCGATCCAGGTCAGTAGCGGCCAGATCACCCTCAATCACGACCGCGGCCGCTGGTTCGCCCTCGGCGCCAGCCGCCCCCTGCCTGCGCGCTTTCAACAGGTGGAAGGGACATGGCAACGCGTCGACTGATCCTCGCCTTGGTCCTGATGGGGGTGACTGCGGCCCAAGCAGGCGGCCTGCCTCCGCCGGCTTACCAGTTGGCCGCCGCCCAAGCTGGCATCCCGGCCTCGGTGCTGTTCGCCATTGCCCAGCAGGAGAGCGGCACGCCGCTGCGTGGGCGACTTATTCCCTGGCCGTGGACCTTGAATGTGGCCGGCACGCCGCAGCGTTTCGCCACCCGTGACCAGGCCTGCAGCGCTCTCACCGTGGCGCTCAACAGGCATGATCCCAAGCGCATCGACGTTGGCCTGGGGCAAACCAACCTGGGCTACCACCCGGAGCGTTACCCCACCGCCTGCGATGCCCTCGATCCGCGCGCCAACCTCGCCGTCACCGCCGACCTGTTGCGCGAGCACTACACCGACGTCGGTGACTGGGTCATTGCCGCAGGCCGCTACCACCGGCCTGCGGGTGGAGCCCCGGCGGCACGCTACAGCACGCAGTTCAGCCAGCACTGGCAGCGCCTTGAAGCCGCCACGTCCAGCCGTGGAGGACCACGCTTATGATCGACGTTCGCCGGGGCGCACTGATCTGCGGGCTGGTGGGGTTGTTGGCTGCCGGGGCATCGCTTGGGACAACGCCCCCGGCCATGGCCGCCGAGTCGACCGGGCCGGTCGAACGACGCGATCCTTGCACACTGAACTGGGTGCTGCCGGTGCACAGCGCGCGTCTCACGCCGGGTGAGGTGCCGCGCAGAGCCTTGGACCTGCCGGGCATGGTCCCGCTGTTCTTGGTTGGCGCGGACGCCGCCTCATTGGCGTGGCTGGCGCAGCACGCGCCGGCGCTCAAGCGGTTGGGTGCCAACGGCTTGGCCGTTGAGGTCGCCGATGCAGCTGCGCTGCAGCGTATCCAGTCGGTAGTACCTGAGTTGACCATCTGGCCAGTCAGTGGCGACGACATCGCCGAGCGGCTGGAGCTGGAGCACTACCCGGTGCTGATCACACCGACCGGTCTGGAACAGTGAGGTAGCGCCATGAGCGATCATGCGATGGAATCTCTGCTGCGCCCGGCAGTGGAGCTGTACACCGTAAGCATCTGCGCCGGTGCCGGCGCGCTGTGCCTGCATTCGCCCTGGGCCGTGGCGCTGTCGCCGGAGGTCGGCGCCGGTATGGCCCTGGCCTACACCGCCTTCGGTCTCAAGCGCCTCAACGAGGCTCGCATTGTTTTGCGTTATCGGCGCAACATCCGCCGTCTGCCCCGCTACTCGCTGACGAGCCGACAGATCCCGGTCAGCACCAAGCGCCTGTTCATGGGCCGTGGCTTTCGCTGGAGCCGGCTCCACACACAACGCTTGCTTGAAGCACAAGACCCCGCGCTGGCCCGCTACGTCAACCAGTCAGCGGCCTACCAATGGGCACGGCGCCTGGAGCACGTGCTGGAAAAAGCGCCGCCAGGGCTATCCCTCCTGCCTCGCGTGACCGCCTGGGACAGCCCTCTCAACCCGGTACGGCCGCTGCCGCCCGTGGGCGGCTCACCGCTGCTGCATGGCGTCGAGCCCAACGAGCAGGAGGCGTCCTTGCCACTGGGCGAACGCGTGGGCCACACCCTGGTGCTGGGCACTACCCGGGTCGGCAAGACGCGCCTGGCCGAAGTCTACATCACCCAAGACATTCACCGACCGAGCCAGGAAGTGGTGATTGTCTTTGACCCCAAAGGCGATGCCGACCTGCTCAAGCGCATGTACGTGGAAGCGCGACGCGCTGGCCGTCAGCACGAGTTCTACGTCTTTCACCTGGGCTGGCCGGAGATTTCCGCCCGCTACAACGCCATCGGCCGCTTCGGCCGCATTTCCGAAGTCGCCACCCGCATCGCCGGCCAACTCAGCGGCGAAGGCAACTCGGCCGCGTTTCGCGAGTTCGCCTGGCGCTTCGTCAACATCATCGCCCGGGCGTTGATCGAACTCGGCCGACGCCCTGACTACCTGCAGATTCAGCGGCACGTGGTGAACATCGATGCGCTGTTCATCGAATACGCCCAGCACTTTTTCGCCCGACATGATCCGCAGGCCTGGGAGACAATCGTGGATCTTGAAGCTCGCCTCAACGAGAAGAACGTGCCCCGGCACATGGTCGGCCGCGAGAAACGTGTGGTCGCCATCGAGCAGTACCTCACCGCCAAGCGCTTGTTCGACCCGGTCATGGACGGCCTTCGTTCGGCTGTGCGCTACGACCGCACGTACTTCGACAAGATCGTCGCCTCGCTGCTGCCGCTGCTGGAAAAGCTCACCAGTGGTAAGACAGCCCAGTTGCTGGCCCCCAACTATGCCGACCTGGACGATCCACGACCCATCTTCGACTGGCTGCAGGTGATCCGCAAACGCGGCATCGTCTACGTCGGCCTGGATGCACTGTCCGATGCAGAGGTCGCCGCAGCGGTCGGCAACTCGATGTTTGCCGACCTGGTCTCGGTGGCCGGGCACATCTACAAACACGGCATCGACCATGGCCTGCCGAACTCCTACAGCGCGACTGACCAGGTGCCCATCAATTTGCACGCCGACGAATTCAATGAGCTCATGGGCGACGAGTTCATTCCACTGATCAACAAAGGCGGCGGCGCCGGTATCCAGGTCACCGCCTACACGCAGACGTTGAGCGACATCGAGGCACGTATCGGCAGCCGAGCCAAAGCCGGCCAAGTCATCGGCAACTTCAACACCCTGCAGATGCTGCGCGTACGGGAAACTGCGACCGCCGAGCTGCTGACCAATCAGCTGCCGAAGGTCAACGTGCAGACCCGTACTCTGGTCTCCGGCGCGACCGACACGGCCGATCCCGATGCTAGAACTGACTTCACCTCTTCTTCGCAGGACCGGGTGACCACCACCTCCGTGCCACTGATCGAGCCCGCACACATAATCGCCCTGCCGAAGGGTCAGATGTACTCGTTCCAGGAAGGCGGGCAACTTTGGAAAGTGCGAATGCCGCTGCCCAAACCCGCCAGCGACGATGCAATGCCAGAGGATCTGCAGGCGCTGGCTGCGCGCATGCGCGAGTCCTACAACGCTAATGCGGGAAGTTGGTGGAGCAGCGCCGGCGGTGCGCCGACGGCCGACTTCGATCCCGAGATGTCACCACCCGGGTGTAAATCCGGCCCGTGAGCACCTGGCAGCCAGCGAACACTTAGGAGCCTTTAATGCGTACTGCTCTAAACAACCCGCCTCAACCACAACGACGACCGGGTCTGATCCTCGGCACGCTTGAGTTTTGCCTACGATTACTCGGTCTGCTGTTCGCCTCCTTGATGTTCTCCATCCTGCTGGAGTGCGCGGGCATGCTCTGGTTCTGGCCCGAGCAGGGCTGGCATCACAGTCATACCATGTGGCTGAGTGAGCTCGGCTGGCTCAGCAGTCACTTCAAGCATTCATTGCTCGTGCAAGAACCAGCTCAAGCGACTTTCAAGATACTCGAACACCTCAACGATAGGGTCGTTGTGCGCTCTGGATGGGGGACATCCGATGCCCAGCTGAAGCTGCTTGGTCGTGAGACGTCAGTGCACGGGCAGCTCGCACAAGTCTACGTTGTGATGCAGGCCTACCTGCTGGCGGCCTTGTTTACGGTCTTTACTTTCGTCGTGCGACTGGTCGTTCTCACCTTGGCCACACCGCTGTTCTTGCTTGCCGTGATCACCGGCGCGGTCGATGGCTTAATGCGTCGCGACCTGCGCAAGTTCGGGGCGGGCCGGGAGAGCAGCTTTGTGTACCATCGAGCGAAGCGGACGCTGCTGCCGCTTATGGTAAGCCCTTGGGTGATCTACCTCTCTCTTCCCTTATCGATGAATCCCATTTGGGTGCTACTGCCATGCGCTGCGGTGCTTGGATGGATGGTGGCAATCACGGCTGCGACTTTCAAAAAATACCTTTGACTGTCCGTTGTCGACCCAAAGTAGCAGTTTCAAGAAATGTTGCTGGCAATTTCAATAAAACGCTCCGCATCTGTTAATTTTAGAATGACCAATATTGTTCAATTACCGCCCTCGTACCTACTCCGGTCTGACATAACAACCAAACCGCTCGGGATTTTACCTACCAAGCCAATGAGCAGTTGATTTCGGTAACCACGTGCCCGACCCGTTGAGCCTAGCACTGGCGCTCCGCTGACGGCCGGGTTCTAATCAAGCTCTAGGCTGTAACCCACCCCATATACAGACCTGAGTGGGTCATGTCCTGGAACTACTCCTGACAGTTTGCGCCGTAAATTCTTAACGTGACTGTCTACGGTTCGGTCTGCGACCACGCGATGGTCCTGGTAGATGTGGTTCATCAGCTGGTCGCGAGACAGCACTTGCCCGGGCCGGGCCGCCAACGCGGCAAGCATGCGGAACTCTACCGGCGTCAGATCCAGCGCCACGCCCTTGTAGCGGGCCTGGAACATGCGGGCATCGAGCTCCAGGCCCATGCCTGGCCCCTGCTGCCCGCTGCGGCGCAGCACGGCCTTGACCCGCGCCACCAGCTCCCGGGGCGAAAACGGCTTGCATATGTAGTCGTCGGCGCCCAGCTCTAGCCCTAGCAGGCGGTCTATTTCATCGACCCTGGCGGTCATCATGATCAGCGGCATCTGAGTGAAGCTGCGCAGCTCGCGGCAGATGTCCAGGCCATCGCGGCCAGGCAGCATCAAGTCGAGCAGGACGAGTTCGTACTGGCCTTGACGGATGGCCGGGATCACCGCCAGGCCATCTGCCAGGTGGTCGACGCGATAACCACCTGCGCGCAGATAATCACCTACCAGTACGGCGAGCTTGGGTTCATCCTCCACCAGCAGAATCTGGCTCATGCTTGTTCTCCCGCCAGTGGCAGGGTCAGCACCAGCAGCAGCCCGCCCATGGCCGAGGCCTTGGCGGTCAGCTGACCGCCGTGCACTTCGGCAATACCCCGGCAAATCGCCAGCCCCAACCCGGTGCCGCCGCTGGCCCGGTTGCGCGAGCGTTCGGCGCGGTAGAAGCGTTCGAACAGTCGCGCGAGCGAGGCGCTGTCGACTCCCGGGGCAGTATCTTCACATTGCACAAGCACCTGGTCACCTTCCTGGAATGCACGCAAAACGGTAAACCCACCTGCATCGGTATAGCGACGGCTGTTTTCCAGCAGATTGTGCAGCAACTGGCCCAGGCGTCCCTCGTCGCCCATTACCCACAGTGGCTGCTCAGGCAACTCCAGCCGCAGTTGCAGGCCGCGCTCGGCAAAACTGGCCTGGAAGGCTTCGGTCACCACCGGTAACAGCACGCACAAGTCGATGCGTTCACGTCGATAGGTTGGTCCACCTACTTCAGCCAGTGACAGGTCAAACAGGTCATCGACCAGCTTGCTCAGCGACCCGACCTCGCCTTGCAGCGAGCGCAGACCGTTACCATCGACCGGGCGAATGCCATCTTCCATGGCTTCAAGTTCAGCACGCATCACCGCCAGCGGCGTGCGCAGCTCGTGGGAAATATCGGCCATGAAGTCGCGGCGCAGGCGCTCGTTGCTCGCCAGCGTGGCGGCCATGCGGTTGAAGTCGCCGGCCAATTGCCCTGCTTCGTCTGCCGAACGCACCGGCAGCTGGATTTCATAATCACCCGCAGCCAGGCGATGGGTAGCCCTGGCCACTTCACGGATCGGGCGGAGCAAGGCACGGCTAAGCCACCAGACGATAACACCTGTGGCCAACAGACAGGCCAGACCTATCAGCAGGCTGGAGCGCAGCTGGTTCAGCTGGAAGCGGCGGTCTCCCACGCTGGTTACCGACTGCAGCGGCGCAAGGGCCATCCAGCCAACCACCTGTTCTTGATGCCTGATCGGGCGCAGCAGCATTTCATTGCTAGGCCCCTGGTAGCCGATGATCGGCCGCCGCTGGGCATCGAGCAGGGCAAAGCGCACGAATGCGCCGGTCAGGTCGGAGACCGTCAGCAAGCTGGGGTCGAACGTCTTGTCCGGCTGGGTATCGTCCGGGCGCAGCAGTTCGAACCACTGGTCCTTGTCGAGACGGATGAAATCCCAGCTGCCATTACGTGCATAGGCCTGCTCGACCCGCGGCACGATGCGATCCATGCGCTCCTCGGCTTGCTGATTGAGGTAGCCGAGAAAGCCATATTTCAAGCTCAGGTAGGCGGCGAAAACCATCCCCAACACGGCGAAAGTGCAGACCACGAGCATCGCGAAGAAAAACTTGTGCGAAAGGCTGACTTTCATGGCTCCGCCAGTGAATTGGAATTGCCACCATTGAAGCTTGCCAACTCCAGTGCCGCAAGGCGCACAGGCCAATCTCCACCGTTTCTGCACATTTGCTGCACAATTCCCGCGCACGCTTGGGCCATCTAAATCAATTGGGTCGGAGCCTGCGATGCATACGTTATTCCACTCCCTGTTCTTTACACGCTCACCTTTGTCCCGGGCGCTCCTGCTGGGCGCCGGCCTGCTTGTCCTTGGGGGGTGCGGTGAGACCGAGACCGCTGCCCCTCCCGCTCCCGTACAGGAGGTGGCGGTGCATGAAGTGACCACCGCAGCCCAGGCCCTGACCACCACCCTGCCCGGTCGCGCCAGCGCCCACCTGATTGCCGAGATCCGCCCCCAGGTGGGTGGCATCATCCAAAAGCGCCTGTTCAACGAGGGCGACACGGTCAAGGCCGGCCAGGCGCTGTACCAGATTGACCCACAGACCTACCAGGCCACCTTGGCCCAGGCCAAGGCCACCGTCAGTTCAGCCAGAGCCACCCTGCGGGCTGCCGAACTCAAAGCCAAGCGTGATGCTCAACTGGTGAAGCTCGACGCCATCAGTGCCGAAGACAACGAAAGCGCCCAGTCGGCCCTGCTCGAGGCCCGTGCCAGCCTGCAGTCTGCCTTGGCAGAACAGCGCACTGCGCAGATCAACCTCGACTACACCCGCATCAACGCGCCGATCGATGGCCGCACCGCCACCTCGACGGTCACCCCTGGCGCACTGGTCACTGCCGAGCAGACCACGGCCCTCACCACCGTGCAGCAGCTGGACCCGATCTACGTCGATTTCACCCAGCCGAGCAGCACCTTGCTGCGCCTCAAGCGCGAACTGGCCGAAGGCAAGCTGGCACGCAGCGGACAGGCGGATGCCGCTCGTGTGACCCTGGAACTTGAAGACGGCAGCACCTACGCACACGCCGGCACCCTCACCTTCAATGGCGTGAGCGTTGACGAAAGCACCGGCAGTGTGACGTTCCGCGCAGTGGTGCCCAATCCCGACGGCCTGCTGATGCCGGGCATGTACATCAAGGCAACGCTGCAGGAAGGCGTACAGAACGACGCCATTTTGGTACCACAGCAGGCCGTCAGCCGTGACGAGCGCGGTGGCGCCACCGCCCTGGTAGTGGTCGATGGCAAGGTAGAGCAGCGTGAGCTGACCTTGGCCCGCGCGGTGGACAACCGCTGGTGGGTCAGTCAGGGCCTGGCAGCAGGCGACAAGGTCATCATCGAGGGTCTGCAAAAGGTGCGTGTTGGCCAACAGGTGCAGGTGCAGAACAAACCCCTGACCGCCCACAACGACAGCAACTGAGGCCCACTCCATGGCACGCTTTTTCATCGATCGGCCAATCTTCGCCTGGGTCATCGCCATCCTGATCATGCTCGGGGGTGGCCTGGCCATCTTCGAACTGCCGCTGGCCCAGTATCCCAACATCGCCCCGCCGCAGATCAGCCTCAACGCCACCTACACCGGCGCGTCGGCCAAGACCATGGAAGACTCGGTGACTCAGGTCATCGAACAGCAGATGACCGGCCTCGACGGCCTCACCTACATATCCTCCACCAGCAGCTCGTCCGGCAGCGCCAAAATCACCCTGACCTTCGAGACCGGCACGGATGTAAACACTGCGCAAATGCAGGTCCAGACCAAGCTGGAGCAGGCCAAGGCGCGCCTGCCCGATACCGTGCAGCAGCAGGGTATCCAGATCAACAATTCGGCCAGCGACTTCCTTATCATCGTATCTCTGGTGTCGGACAATCCTGATGTGACCGCCACCGACATCAGTGACTTCATCTCCAGTACCCTGTATGACCAGATCAGCCGGGTCAGCGGCGTCGGCGACGTGACCACCCTCGGTTCGAGCTACGCCATGCGCATCTGGCTCGACCCGGACAAGCTCAAGCAATTCGCGCTGATGCCCTCGGACGTCAGCAGCGCGCTGGAAGCGCAGAACGTCGACACCTCGGCCGGCCAGTTGGGCGCCCTGCCTGCCCGAGCCGGCCAGCAGCTCAACGCCACCATCAACGCCCGCAGCAAGCTGCAGACCGCCGCGCAGTTCCGCGACCTGGTACTGAAGTACAACAGTGCCGGCGCAGTGGTCACCCTGGCCGACGTGGCCCGGGTAGAGCTGGGCAGCGAACGCTACGATGTGGTCGCCGAGCACAATGGCCGGCCTTCCGGCGGCCTTGCGGTGAGCCTGGCCACCGGTGCGAACGCACTGGACGTTTCTGAAGCGGTGCAAGCCAAGTTGGCCGAACTGGAACAGTTCTTCCCTAGCAAGCTGCAACTGCGTAGCGAGGTGGCCTACAACACCGCGCCGTTCGTGAAGATTTCCATCGAGGAGGTGGTCAAGACCCTGTTCGAAGCCATCGCCCTGGTGGTGCTGATCATGTACCTGTTCATGCAGAACCTGCGCGCCACGCTGATCCCCGCTATTGCCGTACCGGTGGTACTGCTTGGCACCTTCGGCGTATTGGCGATGCTCGGCTACTCGATCAACACGTTGACCATGTTCGGCATGGTGCTGGCGATCGGCTTGTTGGTTGATGATGCCATCGTGGTGGTGGAGAACGTCGAGCGCATCATGGCCGAAAAAGGCCTGTCGCCGCGTGAGGCGACCCGCCAGTCGATGGGCGAGATCAGCGGCGCGCTGATCGGTATTGCCGTAGTGCTCTCGGCAGTATTCATCCCGATGGCCTTCTTCGGCGGCTCAACCGGGATTATCTACCGTCAGTTTTCGGTAACTCTGGTAGCGGCCATGGCCTTGTCTGTCCTGGTGGCGATGACCCTGACACCGGCCCTCTGCGCTACCCTGCTCAAGCCGGTGACGGCCCACGGTACACCGCAGCGTGGCTTCTTCGGCTGGTTCAACCGCACTTTCGACCGCACCTCGAAGCGCTATCAGCGCGGTGTCGGCAAGGTACTCGCGCGCCCGCTGCGCGGCCTGCTGGTGTACGTACTGCTGCTCGGCGGCGTGGCGCTGATGTTCCAGAAGCTGCCCACCGCGTTCCTGCCCGAAGAAGATCAGGGCATGCTGATGATGCAGATGACCCTGCCGGTGGGCGGCACCGACGAACGCCTGCAGGCGGTCAGTCGGCAGGTGCAGGACTACATGCTTCAACAACCGGAGGTGGCGTCGATCCTGACCGTGCGTGGCCTGGGTAACGGTGGTAACGCCCAGAACTCGGGGCGCGGCTTCATCAAGCTCAAGGACTGGAGCGAGCGCCAAGGCGACGAGCACAGCGCCACATCGGTGGCACGCCGGGCCAACATGGCGCTGTCGAAGATCCTCGATGCCAATGTCTTCGTCATCGCCCCTCCGGCCATTCAGGGCCTGGGCCAAAGTTCCGGCTTCGACGTGCAGTTGCAGGACTTGGCTGGCCTCGGTCACGCCGAGCTGCTCAAGGCCCGCGATCAGTTCATTACCTTGGCGGCCAAGGACGCGCGCCTGGCCAACGTGCGTGCTCAGGGGCTGGAGGACACGCCCCAGCTCAACGTTCACATCAACGACCCCAAGGCCGGTGCCATGGGTGTTTCCGCCAGCGATATCAACGACACCCTGAGCACCGTGATGGGCGGCAGCTACGTCAACGACTTCGTCGACGCCGGGCGGGTGAAGAAAGTCTACCTGCAGGGCGAGGCCGACAAGCGCATGCTGGCAGAGGATATCGGCGCCTGGTATGTGCGCAACGACAGCGATGCCATGGTGCCGTTGTCGGCGTTTACCAGCACCTCATGGAGCACCGCCTCGCCGCTGCTGGAGCGCTTCAATGGCTTCGGTTCCTACGAACTGGTAGGTGAGCCGGCCAGTGGCGTGAGCTCCGGCGACGCCATGGCAGCGGTCGAGCAGATCATGGCGCAATTGCCTGACGGTATCGGTTACGCCTGGACCGGCCAGTCTTACCAGGAGCGCATGGCGGGTAACCAGGCCCCCTTGCTTTACGCCATCTCGATCCTGTTCGTGTTCCTGTGCCTGGCGGCGCTGTACGAAAGCTGGTCGGTCCCCTTTGCGGTCATGCTGGTAGTGCCGGTGGGTATCCTTGGCGCGCTGTTGCTGACGGGCCTGCGCGGCCTGGCCAACGATGTCTACTTCCAGGTCGGGTTGCTGACCACGGTGGGTCTGGCAGCGAAGAACGCCATCCTGATTGTCGAGTTCGCCAAAGAAGGATACGAGCGTAGCCAGGACCTCATCACTGCCACCCTGGAAGCGGCGCGCATCCGCCTTAGGCCGGTACTGATGACCTCGCTTGCGTTCATCCTGGGTGTGCTGCCGCTGGCCCTGAGTAGCGGAGCCGGGGCCGGTGGACGACAGGCGATCGGCACCGGCGTGCTGGGTGGCATGCTCGCCGCTACCGTGCTCGGCCTGTTCTTCATCCCGTTGTTCTATGTACTGGTACAGCGCTTGGCCGGCCGACGCGCCAGCACTGTCGATACTGTTGCAGGAGAAGTCTGATGCGTCTGTCCCCTCTTTTGCTGGCGCTGGCCCTCACTGGCTGCGTCAACCTCGCTCCTGACTACCAGCGCCCCGCGGCGCCTGTAGCGCAGCAATGGCCAAGCGACAGCAGCGCGGGCATAACAAGCGCCGATATCAGCTGGAAATCGCTGTTCACCGATGCCCGCCTACGCGACACCGTGGCGCTGGCGTTGACCAACAACCGCGACCTGCGCGTGGCCGCCTTGAATGTCGAATACCAGCGGGCGCAGTACCGCATCCAGCGCGCCGAGCTGTTTCCGGCAGTTTCGGCAACTGCCGACGGTACCCGCCAGCGCAGCGTGACCAATGGCAGCTCTGCGGTCAGCAGCCAATACAGCGTCGGTCTCGGCGTCAGCAGCTATGAGCTGGACCTGTTTGGCCGCCTAGGCAACCTCAAGGACGCTGCGCTGGAGCAGTACCTTTCGCTGGAGCAAACGCGCCGCAGCACGCAGCTCAGCCTGGTAGCCGAAGTCGCGACGGCCTGGATGACCCTGGCCGCCGACCAGCAACTGCTGAAGCTGGCCAATGACACCTATGCCAGCCAGCAGAAAACCTACACTCTGGTGCAGCAGAGCCATGGGCTGGGCGGCGAGTCCGGGGTGAGCCTGGCGCAAGCGCGCAGTACAGTCGAGTCCGCTCGGGCCGATGCGGCCAATTATGCCAGCCAGGTCGAGCAAGACCGCAATGCGCTCGAACTGCTGGTGGGCCAACGCCTGAGCGACGCGCTGCTGCCAGGCGACCAGCCATTCGATACCACACTGCTGGTGAGCGTGCCGCAGGGCCTGCCCTCGAGCCTGCTGCAACGTCGCCCGGACGTATTGGCTGCTGAACATACCCTGAAGGCGGCCAATGCTGATATCGGTGCGGCTCGGGCTGCGTTTTTCCCGAGCATTACCCTTACCGCCAGTGGCGGCAGCGCCAGCAGCGAGCTGTCCGGGTTGTTCAAAGGCGGCAGCGGCGCCTGGAGCTTCGCCCCCTCGATCAACCTGCCGATTTTCAACGCAGGCAGCAATAGAGCCAGCCTGGATGCAGCCAAGGTCAACAGCGAAATCGAAGTGGCGACCTACGAGAAGACGATCCAGACCGCGTTCAGCGAAGTGGCCGATGCGCTGTCAGTGCGTGGTCATATCAATGAGCGCCTTGATGCCCAGCGCAGCCTGACCGACGCTACCGACACCGCTTATCAGCTCTCGTTGGCCCTGTACAAGCAAGGCTCGGAGAGCTTTCTGGACGTGCTCGACGCCCAGCGCTCGTTGTACTCGGCGCAGCAGTCGCTGATCAACCTGAAGCTGACAGAACAGACCAACCGGGTGACCTTATACAAAACACTTGGTGGCGAATGGGGCAAACGGTGAAAAATCCACTTGATTTAAGCACGCTAATGCCCCCAACTGCTCTCAACATCGTTCAGAATTAGAGCAGTGTGTAGGCAGCTAATTTTCAGCCGCCCCATCCGCGTCTGCGCACAGTAAGCATACATGGTGGTCGGATCAGTTTGGGGACTAAGAGCTACTCCCTCAGCGCATCGAGGGCACGGGTGGACAATGTGGGCTTTAGTTTCGTGAGCCGCAAAGCAAGAAAAAGCTGCGCTCGTCATTCAACTATCAAGCTCTGCAACTGCGCTCCAATGTGACACCAAGTCTGCTCGACCTCGGTTCTTCGAGAGGATATTTAACGCCAACCCGGATGTACCCGAGCGCATAGGTGAAGGATACTCTCTTGCCCTAAGCGGAAGTATTTAGTTCGAGTCACGGAATTAGCTTATTTGGATTTCCCGACATAGAAGCCTGACGGTTATTAACCACTTCAAACGTGACAATTAGCGTACGGACGGCCCATAGCTCTGCCTAAATGACAGCTATGGGTCAAATCCACGAGCGGCAGCTATCGACCCAGGCTGTGTGAAAACGCAGTAAATACATCGAAAACTCAGAGTCGAGCTGACTGCCTGTGGA